>DAOVYA010000241.1 GCA_030635865.1 Gammaproteobacteria bacterium
AGACCTTCAAGAACAAGGGTGTGGCTACGATCGAGGAATTGCGCAGCCTGTGCCTGGAAGCCGATGTAAACATGATCGCCTGCCAGATGACTGTCGATGTCTTCGGTTTTGAACCCAGTGAGTTTATTCCCGAGGTCACTGATTTTGTAGGTGCAACCAGTTTTCTCCCGGTTGCCCGGCAATCCGATGTTTGCCTGTTCATTTAACTGGATCTACACCATCTCTGATTATGAATCATGGAGGGGACACCTTATGTCTGAATTCAAGGAAAAGTATGGCCCCTGGGCCATCGTCACGGGCGCCAATGCTGGCATCGGCAAGGCCATTGCCACCGAACTGGCCGTACGTGGACTGAATATCATTGGTGTCGCACGGCGCCAGGAACTGCTCGATGATCTGCAACAGGAACTCAGCGAGGACTACGGCGTCAAGGTACGCACGATCCGGGCCGACCTGACAGACATGGAGAGCATCAGCAAAATTGAACTGGCTACCAGTGATCTTGAGATCGGCCTGGTAGTACCCAACGCCGGTGTGGAAATGTCAGGTGAGTTTATTGATACCTCGCTGGATGCGAATGAGCGCATGTTACGACTGAATGTACATGCGCCCATGCAGATGTCGAAAGTGTTTGGCGCAAAGATGGCGCGGCGCGGGCGCGGTGGCATCCTGTTTATCTCCAGCCTGTTTGGCTATCAGGGTATCCCGCTGGTAGCGAATTACGCGGCAACGAAGGCCTATATCCTGTCTCTGGGCGAAGCACTGAATATTGAAATGAAACGTCACAACGTGGATGTCACCGTGCTGTCACCCGGCCTGACCGACACGGACATGCCTGCCAACATGCCGATCGACTTCTCCAGGATGCCGATCTACGCACAACATCCCGAGCAGGTTGCAAAAACCGGGCTGAATGCACTCGGGCGCAAGGCGACCGTGGTCTCGGGACTGCTCAACAAGTTCTATGCCTGGGAAAACCGCTTCCTGCCACGTTCCTTCCCCGTGTCCCTGTTCGGTTTCCTGATCAGGCATGCCTTCAAAGAGGAGACTGTCGCAAAGCAAACGGCAACACAGTCATAGGAGGTTTCTGACTATTCTTCAATATCCGGAATGGATCAATGCACACGCGTCATTTCCCCCGCCGGGGCATGACAGGGGGCTTACGGCAACTCCAGCGCCTTGCCCTGAATAACAACAAGGTCGCCGGTATTAATCACGCCGTCCGGCGCCGACACTCCACCGACGACCGGCGCTGTATCACCACGTAACAGCTGGTTGGTGGTAGGGGTCAAGGTACCCAGGACAATTCGGGTGGCGAGCACGACATCGGCAGTATTCACCACACCGTCTCCGTTGATATCACCACTTGCAGTACCGGGGATGGAGGTGTTGCTGTTTGGATCACTGCCGGCATCAATCTCGACATTATCATCAAATCCATCACTGTCCGTATCCACCAGGGTGGGATTCGTCGTATAGACATTCACTTCATCACCATCCGACAGCGTGTCGCCATCGGTATCGGCCAACACAGGACTTGTAGAATGGATATTGACTTCATCACCGTCGGACAAGCCATCATTATCGGTGTCAGCAACAAAAGGGTCTGATCCCAGGCTAATCTCGGTCAGATCAGTCAAGCCGTCATTGTCATCGTCCGGGTCACACACATCCCCTAAACCGTCACCGTCATTGTCTTGCTGGCCCGGGTTGAAAAAGTCCGGGCAATTATCGGATGCGTCGGGTATGCCATCGATATCACTATCCGGGTCCAGTGATTGCAACGCGGCCGTTGCCTGTACGAGGCCGTAACCAGTAAAAAAATCCGGGCCGGCCGCATCCATGTCAATCGCGGTGTCCTGCATGGCTGCATAAATCCCGTCCGCGTCCAGCGCATTGTCATATTCTTTCAGCAATGCCGCCATTCCAGCCGCATGCGGCGCGGCTGCAGAGGTGCCAAAAAAGTTGGGCGAGCCATTACCCTCATAATCCGAACCAAAGAAGGTGTTATCCCCGCCATCCGGCGCAACGAAATCAGGCTTTTGCCGCAGGATATTAACCGGGTTGCCCGAAGTATCGAACAGGATTGGTGTCCCGCCCTTTGAGGAGAACGCTTCTCTCAAGGGGGGTGAAACACCAAATGCAGGTGTACGACTATAACGGGCCGCCCCGACGGCCTGGGCACCGGCGGCATTTGCATGCCCGTAGCTGGTGCTGCTATTGGTATTGAATTCGTTGATTGTCATGCTGCCGAAGTAGGCAAACTTGACCTTGCCCGGGAAAGGGCCTGAAAAATGTTCGATACCAATCTGGTATGTCTTTGTCGGACCACCTGATGTTGTATATGCAAACACCTCAACCGGGTCGCCGCCCAGATTGTTGTCTGAACCCGCAGCCAGCGCCTGTCCCGATGCGGAATACAAAACGATGTCAATGTCAGAGGCCGAGCCCGGCGCACCACTGACTGAAAATGCCGGCTGGTCCCATTGAAATACAAAAATAACCTGCGTATTTCCCGAAATGCTTACCTGCATCAGGGTATCAACTGACGCGCCCGGATCAAAGTCATGACGCGTACCGCCGGAAAAGTTACCGGGAACACCGGAATCACGGTACACGGCCTCATAAGACTGGTCGTCCTGGTTTCCTGCTGCAGAAAAATAGGCAACGTCCATTGCCTTCACGGAATCAACCGCCTGTGCAATAACACCATCCTGGAACATGGGTTCGGCAAAATAAATGACGTCGTCATTTATAATGTCTGCTCCCGCGATCGTCGCAAGTTCGATTATTCCATTGGCAAAGTCTGCAGTACCACCAAAGGCTGTATGAAAGGCCTGGTATGCACCTGGCGACACGTCATGCACGATCTGCATCATTGCACGCCCCTCATCGGTACCGGAGCCGCAACCCGTCTCGTCAGCAAGCACCTGCACCCCGGAAGGCAGATCATTCGTGCTCACATCACCCGCGGCACCACCAAGACAATCGTAACTGTCCGACAATGTACCAACGGTCACGCCTGTGCCATCCACACCAAAAGCGGTTCGGGCATCGTCCGCCAACATCGCGGCATCGCCCTGACTGGTTACAGAACCGGCCATGGTCATGGCGTAGGCAGACCTGGCCAGCTTTAAAGCATTCAGTCGTGACGCCTGTCTAAGCCTGGTAATGGGAAGCTGGCCGGAAACCACCCTGCCATATACAGCGATGTTTTCCATCCCCAGTGCCTCCAACTCACTCACCAGCTGGTCCACATTGCCTGCTGCCACCGCGTCGATGACGACCTTTTCATTCTTTACCCGGACCAATTTTCGAGAAGACTGAAACTTGTGTTTCAAAACCCTGGCACCGCCACGCTGCCTGAAATCCCGGTGTTCGTGATAGAGCATACCGAGGTCGAA
>DAOVYA010000080.1 GCA_030635865.1 Gammaproteobacteria bacterium
ATTACGGTGTCCCCTCCAGCTCGCCGGTAAACCAGGCCAGCAGGTTGCGGCTGAATACCTGCTGGAATTCTGTCGGGTCTGTTTCGCCGGGATATCCCCAGCTGCGCATCAGCGGGCGTTCGCCCGGATGCTGGTTGGGACGCCAGTAGTTTTCAAGATGTTCCGGGATATGATGTTCACTCAACGAAACCGAGCCACTGTAGCGCCGCACGATGGGATGCAGGTACACATCCAGGTAGGCCTTTTCCGGGTCGGGATCACGCTCGACGCGAAAGGGATCACCTTCGATGTCGCCGTACTCCATGGTGACCAGGTAGTAGTGACTGTTTTTTCCGAGCTCGCCATCGTGTACATAATCGACCGGCAACCCCTGGTAATAACGTGCGGCATCACCGGACTCCGGGATCACCAGTACATCACAGAGAAAACCCGGCTGCAGGAAAATCGCGGCCGCCGTGCTGACCCGTTCAATCACGTGGCCGGTAATGGCTTCAGGATCAAGCGGCAGATCACTGTACGGCAGCGGCGTGCCTGCAAACTGCAGGCCAAGCATTTCACTGAGCGCCTTGACGTTGAAACGAAACCCGTGAATGACATTGGAGGTCGTCTTGTGGAAATCCCGCATCTGCATCACGGTCCCCGCAAAATACAGGTCCTTGACGTTGGTGGATTCCCAACTGCTGGTCATGGCCGGCAACTTGTTGCGTATTACCATTTCAGGTTTGCAGTTCTCGTCGAAGATTGCGTCGTCAAAGCGGAAACCCGTACAGGAAAGCACGCGATCGTAGGCCAGGATACCGCGCTGGCCGCCTGCATGCGTGAACGTCACGTGCACCCGGTACTCGCCATCAACGCGCTCAATGAGGTCAATATCTGCATCCAGCACCGAGTTCTGGCCTTTCAGGATGTAGGTATCCATGAAATTGTTATTTACTGCCCGCAGGTCACCAAGAAAGTGTGTTTTCCAGGCCAACTCGACCGGGTGTGGACTGCATAAGTGAATGACCTGCGCCGTTTCCGTCAGGTGGTCGGCCGTTTCAAAGGCGGAGTTACCCTTGCCAAGAATCAATACACGCTGATCGGCGTAGTCTTCTGCATCGAGTGAAAAATCAACGTAGTGCTCGGCCAGCTCGATGCCCGGCACCTCCGGTATGTATGGCAGGTGTGTGCCGGTTGCCACCACCAGGCAGCGGCTGCGCCAGGTTTTCCCGTTATTGTCCCTGGCACAAAAGAGATCATCTTTCGAGATACCGGTGACCCGCGTGCCGTAGCGAATATTGAGTGCAAAGTGGTCGGCATAATCCTGCAGGTAACGCACATAATCCCCTGCATCCGGGAAATAACGGCGTGTATAGCGGCCGACTGACATCTCGGCCTGCTCATCCGAGATCAGCGAGTTCCAGTCATAACGCAAACGAACTTCCTGCCCGTCTGCGTAACCCGTATAGGTCTTGTTGATAGAAATCAGCTTACGATGCCGCGGGAATTTCCTGTAAAAACTGCCGGCTGTTTCCTCCGCATCCAGGACCAGGTAATCACAGCCCGCGCGCTGCAGAAAATAACCCAGCTGCAGCCCGGCCGGACCGGCACCGATTATCAAATAATCCAGTTCTTCAGTTTTATCAGGCGTCACTGGCCGGGTTTCCTCCATTGGTTCCCGTTTCGGGAAGCCCGTCGGGCGCAGGTATAAAGTCCGAGGTAAAATCCTGGAACTTGCCGCCGGGCCCGGGTTTAATATCGTCCACCTGCACAATAACAAGCGGTACCGATGCCGCGTCCTCCTGTTCCTGCCAGGCAGCCAGTATCCATTGTTTGAATGCGTTATCAAGCGGCCTCACCGCAACCACCCGAAACTCGAAGCTTTGATCGCGGTACTGGTGCAACTGGTATTTTCGCACCGGGCGGCTTAACCCGGCCGGCAGGGCCGCCAGCGCCTCACTCAATATAGCGCGCCTTTGCAAGGTACCCTCGGGAAGAAAAGCAGTACGCCGGTAACGCCCGATAATCTCGCCAAATGCCGGCAGCGTCCGCCCGCAGGGACACGGCCCTGCAACGGCCTTCGCCAGGTCGCCTGCATCATAGCGAAGCAGCGGCATCGCCAGGTTGGTCAGCGTCGACACCACCAGGTGGCCAACATTTCCCGGTGCAACCTGTTGACCGTCATCGTCAATAATTTCTACCACACAGTGCTCACTCATCACATGATAGCGCCCGGCCGCACAACGCACTGCCACCATGCCGATTTCATTAAAACCGTAATTTTCATGGACCTGCACATTCATTGTCTGCGTAATCATCCTGCGCATGGCCGGTGTCATCTGGGTGGCAATCGAGAGCACTGATTTTATGCTGTCGACCGGCCATTCGCCTTCACCTGCATAGGCAAGATGTTCCAGTCCCTGGGAATTACTTGTCAAATAACCGGGGCGCTGGCGCTTCAGCCAGTCATATTGCGCTTCAACCGGATTATCCATTGCAAAAACAACCTGCTCACCTGTTTCAAAAAACACCCCGGCAAATCGCCAGCGCGGATGCTGATAGGTCGTCCCGGGTGGATGGGGTGTGCCGTCTTCACGCGCCGGTAACTTTTCGGCAGGCGTGGTAATCGATGCAAACCGTTCTGCCGGATCAAGCCGGAACCAGCGATACTGCCGCTGCACCGCCAGCGAAAACATATTGTTACTGCGCTCCGTCATCTGCACCCTGACGGGTTTACCGGTCGTGCCCGATGATGAAAACTCGCCACGAATACGTTCTGAAGGTGGCAGGACTTGTGCCTTGAATGCATCAGAATTCTCGACAACCTCGTTTCTTACAAGCACAGGCAATCGATGCAGTTCATCCACTTGCCGGACATCTGCAGTGGATAGCCCGAGCCGCGCAAACAGGTCCTGGTAGTAAGGAACCTGCTCAACAGAAAAGCAGATCATGCTCGCAAGCAGTCGGTTCTGGCGTGCGCGTTGCTCGTCTTCAGAAATAAACTCATCTTCAACCAGGCGGTCGAAGCAGCGTAATTTTGCACACTCCGGTTTCAGGCGCCAGCGATTCTGCTCGCGCTTCTCATCTGCCAGGCAGGTTTGTAGAGCAATACTCATGAATGTTTATCAGGAAACTTCAGCGGTGAGACATGGCACGACACGCGTGATTGTTTCACATGCGCTGCCAGTGAATCAAATTTCACTGCGCTACACGCATAGTACCTGACGTCCCTGAGCAGCCCGGCAGGCTACCCACCCGGAATCCCGGGAATCCACCAGGCAAACCCGAGCCCCCGGGCGGCTGGCGGGGCACATTTGCAACAAGCGTTGTTGGCCGTATGTACGTATACTGGTGATCCTGTTTGCAGAAATGGCGCGATGACTTCAAATAAAGTTGCAATAACCGGGTTGGGCCTGGTGCTGCCCGGCAGCTCGACCCCGGCCGCACTGTGGGACAATTTCACAAACGGCACCCCCATGATCAGTGCTGTTAACGTCCCCGGTTTTGACAGGACAGTCCCCGCAGGCCGGGTCGATCCGCTATCAGCAGAAGAATTCATGCCTGCTATCCCGGAGAAGTATTTCAACCGCTACCCGCTTGATATCAGGCTTTACCTGGCCTCCTGCGTGCGCGCACTCGATCACGCAACGCTTGACCTGCACAGCTGCACACCGGATCGTATTGGCGTATACGACGGAACATCCAGGGGTTCATTCAGCTACTGGACGGAGCGTTTACAGGGAGATTCCACTGCAGACTTACCGGCTTTCGGTGTCCCGGAATTCATGTTTGGCACACCGGGGCAAGCGGCCAGCATTGCTGCATCACTGTTCAGCATCGAAGGGCCTGTCAACACCATATCAACAACCTGTACCTCGGGCGCAGTCGCAATTGGACAGGCCTACAGGGAGATCTCCGCAGGCAACCTGGATATTGCCCTGGCCAGCGGACACGAGGCTCCCATCAACCCGGTTATCCTGAAGACCTACCATGGTGCCGGGCTGATCAACTTTGAGCAGCCGGCATCCGATCCCGGGCAACAGCTTGTGCCCGGATTCAGTGGTGTCATCCTTGGAGAAGGTGCGGTCACACTGGTACTTGAAGACCTGGAACACGCCAGGCGACGCGGCGCAACAATCCTTGGCCTGATCGCAGGCTATGAACATGGCAATATGGGACAGCACCCGACACATGTGGACCCTACCGGTGACCGGGCTTCCCGGTTAATCCAGCAATTGCTTGAAAAGACCGGTATACCCATTGACAGGGTGCGTGCCGTATTCGGTCACGGCAACGGGCGCGAGGCCAGCGACACTTCCGAGAAGTACTACATGGAAAAAGTTTTTGGCGCGCGTGATCCGATCCCCCCGCTATATACACTCAAACCGATATTCGGACACATTATCGGCGCCTCCGGTGCAATCAATGTCGCCGCCGCGGCCCTGCTGGCCAGTCGCAAGTACCAGGCTGTGAAACAGCTACCGGCAAATGTTGAATTATCGATGGGAAAACAGGCTGCCTCGATCAAGGACATTCGGGCCGGCGATTGCGTACTTGCGGTTGCCTATGGTGTAGGCGGACACTGTACAGCTATGGCTGTTTGCAGCGACTGATGTTTTTGCAGACCAGCAGCACACCATAATCACGACTTTGCTGGTTCGGGTAGTAACCCGGAATCACGTGTTCCCTACCAGGCAGTTTCAGGCCCAGCGCCCCGAGCTTCCTGAGTGTCGGATCAATCGGCACACCTTCACGTTCCAGAAATGCATACTCCCGGGCAGGAATGTCCCCGTGTTCCCCGCACCAGGCATCATAACCGGGCAGCATGGCGCCGGTTACCGTGTAATCCACAGGCAACCGTCTTGACAGGTCAATCTGCGCACCAACCAGCAACTCCCTGAGCCCCTTGCGGCGGTGTTCAGGCAAAATTCCGTTTGAAACGATGTAAATGGCATTCGGATCCGCCACCTGTTCGGCCGGGAAAAGAAAACCGTCGTTCGTTAGTTTGCTCCAGGAAGTGTATTGATCAACCTGCCCGGGATCATAGTGAATCAGGCAGCTCGTGCAGACCGCAACGATACGCTGCCCTGCTTCCGCCACCAGGAAACCTTCGGGGAAATGCTCAAGCCGTGAAGCAAACTGTTCGCTGCTGGCGCGTGCACCGACCGGCCAGACTGCTTCCTCGACAGCGACAATGGCAGGCAGGTCGTTTAAGCCTGCATTTCTGACCTGTGCTGGCATTATTTCAGTTCCGAGAGGAACTCCTCGAACTTGCCACCGCTACTGCGTTCAATCACATCCCTGTAAACAATCTGTATTTCGAATGGGTGGCCCAGTGTCCGCTGCAGCATGGCAATAAATATCTTTTCTTCCTCCGGCGTGAGTTTTCTGGGCATTACCAGTCGCACCTCTATCAGTTCAAGGCTCTTCTGTACCAGTTGGTATTGACGCAGCGCGGGCAAGTCATCCAGCCCCCGGACATCCTCTCCAATGACCGGCCAGCGCTTTCCACCATCCGGCATGTGCAGCATGTTACGGGTACGGCCATGCACACGGTTCAGCACCGGCAGGCCCCGGCCACATGAACAGGTATCGCCCACCATTGCGTAGTCACCTATCTCGTAACGGATAAGAGGTGAAGCAAAATTATGCAGTGCCGTAACGACCACACGGCCGGTTTCACCCGGCTGGCATTGCCTGCCTTCATCATCAAGCACTTCAAGCACAACATTCTCGGACTGGATATGGTAATGCTCGTGCTCCGGGCACTGAAATGCCATGTAACCCACCTCCTGCGAACTGTAGGTGTCCACAAGAGGAACATTCCATGTCTGTTTACAGGCCGCCCGTGTCTCCGGTGTAATCACTTCACCAAAGGTACGGACCTCTTTCAGGTTGGGCAGTAACTCACCGGAACCGGCGAAGTAATTTGCAAGCTCAAGTACCAGTGTCGGGTACGTCAGTAAATAATCGGGGCTTTCCCTGACCAGCCAGGCGGCCTGCTCGGCAATAGTGCTCCTGATATTCAGTATCACGCACGGCCCGGTTGTATACAGATCATCCGTGGACGGACCCCAGCCCTTGTTTATGGCACCCTCTGGCGGCCGCCCGATATCCTTGTCCTCCAGATAACGGATCGTTGCCAGCTTGCCGCTGAAGTCGCGTTGATGCCAGAGATGTTCACGCAGGGTATACACCTGCCATAGAAAACGCGTGACATTGGTCGTGCGAATCACCACCGGTCGTGCGGTTGAACCTGTTGTACTGGTTTCCCCGATTTTGCCATGCCCAGACGGTAACCGGCTGCAGTTCAGCTCAGCGCCTGCCTGCTGCACATCTGTCCGGCCCAGCACCGGGATCCCGCGCCATGCATCCCAGTCATTGATCCGGTCCGGATTGATGCCTGCTGCGCCAAGCTGCTGCCTGTACCAGGGTGCATTCTGAATTGCATACTTCAAAACAGCCCGGGCCTGGAGCAGCTGCTGTGCCTGCAAGCGTTCAGGAGGCCACCACTGGCTTTGGTCGAGCTGAAACTGCATGGCCATCTTCTGGGCCGTTTTGTCGGCCGGCATAGCGGGCCACTTGATCCCGGCGATAGCGGATTTCGGGGAAAGGTATGTCATGGGGTTATGGCAGCCGCCCGTTTGTAGCGGGTCCGATCACCGGGAAAGTTCTTGTTTATTTGTCATTGCGGGCACAGCGAACAAACAACCCCCGTCATTGCGAGGAACGAAGTGACGCGGGCAAATGACCC
>DAOVYA010000174.1 GCA_030635865.1 Gammaproteobacteria bacterium
CTCCGGCACCAGGTCAAGCTTGATTTCTTTTTTTCCAAGATGGAATTTGTTGGTCTCGAAGAACATATCGAGAATTTGTTCATTGTCATAACCCAGCGCGCGCAACAGAATGGTGGCCGGTAACTTTCGACGCCTGTCGATACGCACAAACAAAGAATCTTTCGGATCAAATTCCATATCCAGCCAGGAACCGCGATATGGAATAACGCGCGCAGAGAACAGCAGTTTTCCGGAAGAATGGGTCTTGCCCTTGTCATGATCGAAAAACACACCCGGCGAACGGTGCAGCTGGGAAACGATTACCCGCTCGGTACCATTAATAACAAAGGTGCCATTGTCCGTCATCAGCGGCAGTTCACCCATGTAGACTTCCTGCTCCTTGATGTCCTTGATCTTTCTGGCATCGGCCGGAGAGTCCTTGTCATAGATAATCAGGCGCACCAGCGACCGTAACGGTGCCGCATAGGTCAAACCGCGCAGCTGACATTCCTTCACATCGAAGGCCGGCTCACCCAGGCGGTAATTTACGTAATCAAGCGCCGCGGTACCGGCGTAACTGACAATCGGGAACACCGATTTAAAAGCCGCGTGCAGACCCTTGTCATTACGCGAATCAGGATTATTGTCTGCCTGCAGGAAGTCACGGTAGGACTCGATCTGGGTCGCCAGCAGATAGGGGACATCCAGGATACTGTGGCGTTCGCCAAAGTCCTTGCGAATACGTTTCTTCTCGGTGAAGCTATAGGCCATCGGTTTTCCTCTCCAGTAAAGATGAAGAATGCTGCGTGTCAGTTCCTGGTCATCCGTTTACAGGCACAGACAGACACTTTGTCTCTACACAAAGCGCCCTTGTATTTCCAGCAAGCAGGGAAAGGCCGGGCGCTTTTGCACTACCGGCCAACCCTGTATTTTATTCACGGACGCAATAATCACTAACGGATTACAAACAGCCCGTTTACTTAAGCTCGACGGTCGCGCCGGCTTCTTCAAGCGTCTTCTTGATCTCTGCGGATTCATCCTTGCTTGCTGCTTCCTTAATGGTAGAAGGAGCGCTCTCCACCATTTCCTTTGCCTCCTTGAGACCCAGACCTGTGATTGCACGTACTGCCTTGATGACGGACACCTTGCCCTCGCCAAAACTGGTCATGACGACATCGAACTCGTCCTTCTCTTCAACAGCTGCGGCTTCACCACCGGCAGCAGGTGCTGCAGCAACAGCCGCGGCAGCGGTCACACCAAACTTCTCTTCCATGGCAGAAATCAGATCAACAACTTCCATCACTGTCATGTTTGAAACTGTTTCCAGAATCTCTTCTTGTGAAACGGCCATAACGAACACTCCTATAAAAAATTATGTAATTTAAAAACTTAACCAGCTTTATGCTGCTTGCTGCTTCTGGTCGCTTATCGCGGCCACCGTACGTACCAGCTTGGTCGGCACTGCATTAAGCGTGCGCACAAACTTCTCGGTCGGAGCCAACATAACCGCCATTAGCATGCTGATAGCCTGATCGCGGGTCGGGAGCTTGGCGAGCTTGTCGATATCCGACGGCTCCAAAAGCTCACCACCAACAGAAAGCATGGTTACCTCGAACCTGTCATTCTCTTTGGCAAAGTCCTTGGCGACACGTGCGGCCGCACCGGGATCTTCCTGGGAAAATGCCAGGATCAATGGCCCGGTCAAACGCCCGGTCATGCATTCGAAGTCGGTATTCTCCAGGGCACGACGCGCCAGTGTGTTTTTCACGACACGCAGATAGACGTTGTCCTGGCGCGCCTTCACACGCAGGTCAGTCATCTCCTCTACCGTAACCCCGATATATTCGGCAGCCACGGCCGAGAAGGCCCTTTTTGCAACTTCAGATACTTCAGCAACAACAGCCTTTTTCTCTTCAAGAGTTAATGCCATTGTATTTACCTCTTCAGGAAATCACGCACAACACCATGCCGCACGCTCGCTCCTGCCAATTGACAACACGTCAACAAAAAAACACGCTGACGCATACTATCTGGTGACTTGAAGACAGATCAAAAAACTGTCACGACGTCACCCTCTGCGCAGGCAGTCCCGCTTGTCACGGAACAATTAACCCCGGCATATAAACTGCCGGGTACCTACGGTCTCTGACGGTCACCGGCACCCGCCGGATAACGTCAAATCTTTCGGGAAGTCACTTACCTTCCCGTAACCCCCGCCCTTCACGGGGAGGGTAAAAACGAATCAACCTAAATTCAGTGAAGCCTGGTCCACCTGGAGACCGGGGCCCATCGTGGTAGACACGGCAATCTTTTTCAGATAAACACCCTTGGCCGATGTCGGCTTGGCCTTGTTTAAATCAGCCAGCAAGGTATTGAGATTCTCTCTCAGTGCACTGATTTCAAAATCAGCCCTGCCAATCGGGCAGTGAATAATTCCCGCCTTGTCTGTGCGATAACGCACCTGGCCGGCCTTTGCATTCTTTACAGCAGTCGCAACATCCTGCGCCACGGTGCCTACTTTCGGGTTTGGCATCAGGCCGCGCGGACCGAGGATCTGCCCAAGCGTACCGACAACACGCATGGCATCCGGCGAAGCAATTACAACATCAAAATCCATGTTGCCCTTCTTTACCTCTTCAGCCAGGTCTTCCATGCCAACGATGTCCGCACCGGCATCGACGGCAGCGTCTGCATTTGCACCCTGCGTGAATACCGCAACACGTACTGTTTTACCGGTACCGTTTGGTAATACAGTCGCGCCACGCACCGCCTGGTCTGTCTTGCGCGCGTCAATACCCAGGTTGACGCTGACATCCACAGATTCCTTGAACTTGACCGTGGAGAGTTCAAGCAACAGGGCCAGTGCCTCGTCAATCGGGTACTGCTTGCCCGCGGTTACCTTCTCCTGGATCATCTTTGCCCGTTTTGTCAATTTAGCCATGGCCCCTATCCCTCTACATCTATGCCCATACTACGGGCACTTCCGGCAATAATTCGAACTGCTGCATCCATATCAGCAGCATTCAGGTCAGCCATCTTTATGGTCGCGATTTCTTCAAGCTGGGCGCGCGTTACCTTGCCAACCTTGTCTGTATTCGGCGTACCGGAACCCTTCGGCAGACCGAGTGCCTTTTTCAGCAGCACTGAAGCAGGTGGCGTCTTCGTAATAAAGGTAAAACTGCGGTCGCTGTAAACCGTAATCACGACAGGGATCGGGAGCCCTTTTTCAACCTTCTGCGTCTGCGCATTAAATGCCTTGCAGAACTCCATGATATTTACGCCATGCTGACCCAGCGCCGGGCCTACTGGCGGACTGGGATTGGCATCACCTGCAGGAACCTGCAGCTTGATATATGCCTCGATTTTCTTTGCCATTTTGAAACTCCTGTGGGTACAAGCGCCTTGCGGCTCCCCTGATTAATGGGGGACAGATCTACAGATCTGCCCCCGGTTCGTTCGTACTAAGCCTTTTCTACCTGGCCGAACTCAAGCTCAACCGGCGTTGAACGGCCAAAAATCAATACCGATACCCGCAATCTGCTCTTTTCATAATTAACTTCTTCTACCACGCCGTTGAAGTCATTGAACGGACCGTCGGTAACACGCACCACTTCGCCTGCTTCAAACAACACCTTCGGCCTGGGCTTGTCTACGCCTTCCTGCACACGCTGCAGAATGGCATTCGCTTCATTTTCTGTTATCGGTGCCGGTTTATCACTGGTCCCACCAATAAACCCCAGGACCTTCGGGGCATCCTTGACCAGGTGCCAGGTATCTTCATTCATATCCATCTGCACCAGCACATATCCCGGAAAGAACTTGCGCTCGCTTTTGCGCTTGGTACCTTCGCGCATTTCAACAACCTCTTCCACGGGCACCAGGATTTCACCGAATGCATCCGACATTTCAGCGCGTGCAATACGTTCTTCAAGGGCACGCTTGACCTGGTTCTCAAAGCCCGAATAGGCGTGCACCACATACCATTGCAATGACATCGTTAACTACCCTGTCCGGTCAACATTTGAATAGCTGCAAGCAAAACCATGTCAAACAGCCAGAGCAAGATTCCCATAATCAGCACGATCACGAGCACAGCCAATGTTGTCTGCGTCGTTTCCGTACGCGTCGGCCACACTACTCGCCGTACTTCACTCTGGGCGCCGGTAATAAAGCCCAGGATACTTTTACCCGTTGTTGACTGCGCCGCGATAAACACCGCAATACTGGCGACTGCAAGCAGTCCCAGCACACGCAACACCAGCAACTGCTCTTCAAAATGGTAAAATGCGTAAATGGCACCACCCAGCAACAGCACGGCAGCGCCCAGTTTCAGACTGTCCAACCGACTGCCGCTTGTATCAATTTTTTCGCTCATAATATCCCGCGGGAAGATTACAAATCTTCACCGTAACTAATTGGCAGGCCAGGAGGGAATCGAACCCCCAACCTACGGTTTTGGAGACCGTCGCTCTGCCAATTGAGCTACTGGCCTAAAATACTCAGAGCATCTCGCAATGCTGAGTACGTTTATCACAATGCCGACAATACTCCATATAATCCATTCATTCGGCATAAAAATCATTCACCAGTTTTTATTCAAC
>DAOVYA010000051.1 GCA_030635865.1 Gammaproteobacteria bacterium
GGGCGCACCACTACTCAGCTGGCTGATGGCGGGACTGGGTGTTGCAATACTGGTAGCGTGCTGGACAGACGACTAGCCCGCATTTCTCACTACGGGCTAACCCCTGACAATCAGACCAGCAGCTTCTGGCGTAAATAGATTGCAGCCAGCAGAATTCCCAGCGTTACAATCCAGATAAGAAAATAAATGGCCACCGATTGACGTGCCTTGCGTTTTTCCAGCCATGTACGCGGGGTAACACCCTTGAAAAGGAACATCAGCTTGGCAGACAGATTGACGCACACAACATTTACAGCCAGTAACAATCCTGCTCCCAGCGCCAGTTCAAACTGACCACTACCGAACAACATACCCAGCGCAGCAGCCGGTGGCAGTAATGCAACGGCAACCATCACTCCTACCAGCGCACTGGCAATACCCGTGGCAAGTGAAAGTACGGCAGCCGCTCCAGAGGCCAGCGCCAGCACTACGTCATCAAGCCCGACATCGGTACGCACCAGGATTTCATCACTGTTCAGGTAGCTGGGCCAGATTGCACCAATGACAATTGCCATCAACAATGCAAGGCCCAGCCCTGCAAGATTGGTTTTCAGCGACCGCCACATCAGCTCACTGTCGCCGAGCGAAGTTGCAAATGCGAGAGAAATATTCGGTCCCAGCAAGGGCGCAATCACCATGGCACCAACGATGACAGCCACGTTATCCTCGATCAGGCCAATTGAAGCCACAATCGTTGACAAACATACCAAAAGCAGGAAATTACTGTCGAGATGTGCTTCTTTCTCGATACGGTCATACAACTCTTCACGTGTCTGTTTACTGCTGACGGACTTTTTATTTTCAGTATCCGCATCGTCATCCGTCCGTGGCAAAGAGGCTTCAACCGGCATGATAATAATGCGCGCCGTGTCACTGGATCCGAGCAGGTTCTGCAACGCATCAATCACTACCTGGCGTGATTCATCATCAACCAGCATGCGCAGTACATGGCGGCCATCTGCACCCTCGGCCCCATACCAGAAGTCCGTCACGCTGTGCTGCTCGGCAATTCCCGTCAGGGTATCCAGGTGCCCGGCATCAGCAATAATTTCAATGACACGCATAATGTATTACCAGGCCTTTATGTCGGGTTGGTTTCCAACTATAAAATCTTAACTCTCGCAAAGACGCAAAGGCGCCAGGAAAAACATAAATATAACTGCCACAGAGGGCACAGAGAACACAGAGGAAAAAATAAATAAAACCTGTTTAACCCACCTGTCACCCCGTTAACTCCCTCTCGGTAACTGCTCCTGCGTCGCCTGCAGGGATGTAGGTGAAGAGCGTGAACATGAGCGGAAGCTTTGCTCTATCACCTGCTTACCTGTAGGCATCCCTTCGGGAGAGGGCCGGGGAAAGGGGGTAAACCGGATCAATCCTTATATTGAGTTGTTTTTCCTCTGTGTTCTCTGTGCCCTCTGTGGCAATGTTTTGCTTTCTTGGCGGCTTTGCGCGATAAATTACTACGTTTATAAATGAAAGGCTTCTTCATGCAACATGCGGGTCAGCCTGTCGGCCGCTGTAAACCGGCTTCAACTTCATCTCGCACCTGTTTACCCGACAGGGTTGCAATCAGTTCAAGTGCAAAATCCATTGCTGTACCCGGACCACGCGATGTAATGACTTTTCCATCGGCAACAACCGGCAGGTCGACATAATCAAGACCAGGAACACTATCCGCATCCAGACAACCGGGGTAACTGGTTGCACGTTTACCGTCCAGCAAACCGGCTTCTGCCAGCACACGTGGTGCAGCACATATTGCAGCCGTATACTTTTCTGCTTCTTTCATTTGAACCAGCAAGCGAATAATACGGACGTCATCTCTCAGGTGGTCAGCCCCCGGGAGACCCCCCGGCAAAACAACCATGTCATAATCCTTCTGCAAGGCTGCATCCAGTGTCATATCCGGAACCAGTATCGTACCCCGCGAAGCGCGCACTGGCTGGTCATCGAGTCCGGCGGTAACAACATCGATGCCTGCACGTCGCAAGAGGTCAACGACAGTAATGGCTTCCAGCTCCTCGCAGCCTTGCGCTAGCGGGACAAGTACGCATGCCATGCTTCGTTTCTCCTGTTTTGCAGCTCAATCAGGCTTGCAACCGGCATTAACTCTACGCCCTGTGATTTCAGGTTCCCGATTTCCTCCCTCAGCACCTGGAGTGTTGCCGCATGTGGATGCCCGATACCCAGTGCAACCCCTTGCCTGCGTGCTATATCCAGCGCCCGCTCATAACCAACAGCCTGCATGGGCAAATGCAACAGCACTTCCTTGTTCTGCAAGTGTGCCTGTTTTGCCAATGACCCGGTAAAAGGGCCGTACGGTAGAAAGGAATACGCAACCGGGCCTGGCAAGCGCACTACGAGCTTGCCCTGCTCATGCTGATTGCCACGGTCATCGATGATCAGGGCAATACCGGGCAGACCGGTTTCAGGAGTATCCAGTGAAGAATTATCAGCAGTTGCGGCGGTCGCAACAAAAACCAGCCATACCGCGAAAAAAAGCTGCAGTATGGCTGGTGCGGAATTCATATTTGTAAATAAAACCTGCTACATGCGCTGTTGCAGGATCGCGATGCCCTTGAGAAGATTCAATGCTTCATACAGGGCGTAGTCGTCCCTGATCATTGCCGCCCTCTTTTCCTCGGCGTCTGTATCCCCATCCGCTTCGTCCTTTTTATCCTTTTTATCCTTTTTATTCTTGCCATTACCATTGCCATTGTCCAGGTGTCTGGACAAATCGGCTTCTTTTAACGGTTTTATACTGCGCTTGACAGAAGCGACCTTGACTCGCTCAAGTTCAATATCCGGGGTAATGCCTTCTGCCTGTATCGAGCGCCCTTCGGGCGTGTAGTAGCGGGCAGTAGTCAGCTTCAGGGCAGAATCGCTACCTAGTGGCAGAATCGTTTGAACCGATCCCTTTCCAAAAGTCTTTGTCCCAAGAATCAACGCACGATGGTGGTCCTGCAAGGCACCGGCAACGATTTCCGATGCAGATGCAGAACCCTGGTTTACCAATACCACCATTGGCGCGCCACTCAGCACATCATCCGGTGTTGCATTGAAACGTAACCGTGAATCCTCGATACGGCCTTCAGTGTAGACAATCATCCCCTTGGTTAAAAAGGCGTCAGAGACAGCAACCGCGCCACTGAGAACACCGCCAGGATTGTTGCGCAGATCCAGTACCAGGCCTTCAAGGGGACCTTCATTATCCTTGATAAGATCCTCGATAGCATCGATAAGATTGTCTGCCGTCTTGGACTGGAACTGTGAAATACGCAAGTAGCCATAGCCCGGATCAAGCATGCGCGACCTGACGCTCTTTACCTTGATTACATCCCGGGTAATGCTGATCTTGATCGGCTTGTCGAGTCCATCGCGCACAATTGTGAGTTCAATGTCCGTACCCGGCTTGCCACGCATGATCTTGACGGCGTCATTAAGCGACATGCCTTTTACCGGCGTATCATCCAGCCGGATAATCAGGTCGCCGGCCTGCACTCCGGCACGCTGAGCCGGTGTATCATCAATCGGCGCAATGACCTTCACGAACCCGTCTTCCATGCCTACCTCGATTCCGAGGCCACCAAACTCCCCGCTGGTTCCAACCTGAAGCTCGGTATAGTCCTCTGCATCAAGATAGGAAGAATGCGGGTCAAGCCCCGACAACATGCCACGGATAGCATTTTCAATCAGCTCTCTGTCGTCAACTTCAACAACATAGTCGTTCTTGATGCGCCCGAACACATCCGTGAAAGTGCGCAGCTCCTTGATCGGTAATGTCGCCCGGGCAGCTTCGCCATCACGCTCTGCGAAAACACCGTGCCCAATCGATACCAGCACCCCCATCAGGAGGCCGGTCAACAGCAGCAAATAATTCTGTAGCTTGAGTTTCATGTATATTTATCCATCCAGAGTAAAACCGGTTATTGCCCTTATTCAAAGCGCTATCTGTAAAAAACTCACATGACCATATCACACGTCAGGTTATAGCGGTATCGGCGCTGGCATGGAAAGCTTTCACTGGCTGGCAACAATACCGGGGCACTTGCCATCTGACACCTGGAAAACTCAATAATTCCGCTATAAACGACTCGCCCGGTCCTCAGCCCGTAGTGTCCCGGGTTTACCGTAAAACCAGCTGTCGGGATTAAAAGGCCGGCCATCCTTGCGCAGTTCAAGGTAAAGTCCTGCACGCATCCGCCCACCACTGTTACCCGCGGCGGCAATCACCTCATCGCGCGCCACCCACTCACCCACTTCCTTATACAGGCTGCGGTTCTGACCATAGAGCGACATATAATTATCACCATGATCGATAATCATCAACAAGCCAAAGCCCCGTAGCCAGTCTGCGAAAACAACCCGACCCCTGGCAATCGCATGTACGTCAGCGCCGGCATGCGATGTAATATGTACACCACGAGAACGCAATTTTCCGGAGAAATGGCGTTCACCATACTGCATGGATATATGACCCGCCACCGGCCAGCGAAGCTTACCCTTGAGTGAAGACAGTGACTCGTATTCGCCACCTGACGGCGGAATATCCCTGATCGCCTGCTGCAGCGACTGTACAAGTTCTTGCAACCGCCGCTCATTCTGTTCCAGCACGGCAAGCCGGGCTGTCTTGCTGCTCAGGCTGTCTTGTAAACGCGTCAGTATTTCGCGCCGCCGTGCCTGTTGCTCAAGCAGCCTGGAAGACTTTGCCTGCTGCTGTTCTATCAATCCCTGAATCTCGTTACGTTGTAATACCAGTTCATGCTCAATACCGGCAAGCCGCTCCAGCGTGGCTCGAATACTCTGTATGGCCTGTGCCCGTGCACGCATGAAGTACTGGTGATAAACCATCAAGCGCCCTAGCGCTGCCGGCTCTTCCTGGTTAAGCAGTAACTTGATCTGCTCCTGTTTGCCGGCCATATAGGCAATCTGCAATTCCTTTTCCAGCGTCAGGCGTATCCTATCCAGGCTGGACTGCTCGGCATCGAAATCGCGCTGCAGGTCCCGTATATTTGTGTGCGCCCGGTCAGCCTGCCTGTCGAGATCGCGCAATGTTGCTGCAACAGCACCGATTTCCTTCTCCGCCTTTTCAAGCGAATCCTGCAGGGCATCGCGCTGGCCGCGCATCGATACAAGATCATTTTTAAGATCACCGATGCGTTCACGGAGCACTTCAAGTTTTTCGGCGTGCCCGGCCTGAAGGTTTTCATCGGCATTTACGACGCTGGCAAGAAAAAATGCCAGCAACAGGATGGCGGCAATAAAACCGATCCTGTCAGTTACATGAAACACACAGACCGGGGCTGTTTTCCGGACAGTATCAAGCAGGGAGGGAATGGAGAATTGGCCGGAACCAGGCACTTCAGCCATGCAGCTCCACTGCAGTGGCTGGCTGGCCGGTATCACCGCTGGCGGGCAACAGGTCAATCAACGGGGTGCCTGTCATTTCCGGTGGTATCTCCATGTTCATCAGGTACAACATGCTCGGCGCGATATCGGAAAGTGCGCCATGTTCTGCAATTTGCGCCTCTCTGCCAATATAAACAAGCGGCACAAGGTTAGTCGTATGCGCCGTGTGAGGCTGCCCGGTCTCGGTATTCAACATTAATTCTGCATTACCATGGTCCGCAGTTATCAGCATCTCGCCACCAGCCTTTTGCAGGGCATCGACAACCTGTCCGAGCGCTGTATCAATCGCCTCTATTGCCTTGACTGCGGCAGCAAACAGCCCGGTATGGCCTACCATGTCAGGGTTGGCGTAATTACAAATTATTACGTCATAGACTCCACCCTCGATCGCGGCCACCAGGTTTTCAGTAACCTCGGGAGCACTCATCTCCGGTTGCAGATCATAGGTTGCCACCATCGGCGACTTAACCAGGATGCGGTCTTCTCCCTCAAACGGGATTTCCCGGCCGCCATTAAAGAAAAAGGTAACGTGCGCGTATTTCTCGGTTTCAGCCAGACGCAACTGCCGCAAACCATGCTGGGCAATATATTCGCCAAACACATTACTCAGTCGCTCGGCCGGGTAGGCAACGGGGACATCAAATTCCGAGTTGTATTCTGTAAGACTTACAAAACTGCCAAGCACTGGCTTGACTTCGCGTTCAAAGCCGTCGAAATCCGGTTCAATAAAGGGGCGCGTGATCTGGCGTGCACGGTCTGAACGGAAATTCATGAATATCACAACATCACCATCTTCAACCTGCACCGGTTGTGCACCCTCAGGCACAATGGCCGTTGCCTTGACGAATTCGTCACTTTCGCCGCGTGCATAGGCCATATTCAGCGCAGTCTCTGCAGCTACCGCCTGGTACCCGGCCTTGCCCTGGGTAATCAAATCATAGGCGGCCTGGATGCGTGGCCAACGATGATCACGGTCCATGGCATAGTAACGTCCGATGATGGAAGCAAAACGGCAACCCTTCATTTGTTTAAACTCTGCCTCCATCGATTGTATGGAAGCCAATGCACTGCGGGGCGGCGTATCCCGGCCATCCATGAAGGCATGCAGATAAACCGTGCTGGCGCCATATTGAGCCGCGAGTTTCACCATCGCATGAATATGGTCTTCATGGCTGTGTACACCGCCTGGAGATAATAAACCCAGTATGTGTATCGCCTTATCGTTTTCGATGGCCTTGTCGACCGCGTCGGTCAACGTACGATTAGTGAAGAATGAGCCGGTCTTGATGGCACGGCTGACCCGGGTAAATTCCTGGTATACCACCCGTCCGGCACCGAGGTTTAAATGCCCCACTTCGGAGTTACCCATCTGGTCCGCCGGCAGACCCACGGCTGCACCGGAGGTGCGAATCAGGCTCGTGGGATATTGTTCCCGGAGTTTGTCCCAGACCGGCTTGTTTGCAGCCTCAATGGCATTATTTTGCGATGTGTCGCTATATCCCCAGCCATCGAGAATCAGCAACACCATCGGCCTGGCTGCCTCTTTCTCTATTGGTGTGGATGGTTGCTGCTCACTCATATATTAGACTAATTCTAAATTAAATCATGCCGCGGTGCCAGTGTATATCATGGCGCTCAAAACCCATTGTCTTGCCTGTATCCCAAACGGTTTATTATTGTATAATGTTTTAATAATGAATGCAGTAAGCTACGAATTATAACGGAATTTAGGGGGCTGGATGTATGGTGGCAAGCAGTGACACATTGATTACACGCGAAGAAGATATCGAGCGCGCCTCGCGTTCTCTCAAAGCCATGTCGCACCCGCTACGCCTGAAAATCCTCTGCACCCTGGGTGACCAGGAAATCAGCGTTCAGGATATTGTTGAACAGGTCGGAACCTCGCAGAGCAATATTTCACAGCACCTTGCCATCTTGCGTGACAAAGGCATACTGGCATCCCGCAAGGATGCCAACCGGGTTTATTACCGTGTCGGTGACGGCCGCACCCTGCGACTGATCGGCATGATGCGTGAAGTCTTCTGTAGCCGTCCGTAATTAGTATACGGGTGCCGCTCGACAGCTACCTGTACACAACACTTCCGTCAAAACCGCGCACTCATTCTGCGCTGCGACCACTTTCAAATGGATATCAATCAATTAAGCGAATTTACTGGTAATCATGCCTTGCTGGTCATGGCACTGATTGGCATTATTATCATGCTGCTTGCAGGGGAGATACAGCAACGTATCGGCGGTGTAAAAGCTATTGGGCCGGTTGACGCAACCCGCATGCTGAATCACGAAAATGCCATTATGATTGACATGCGTAACGACAAGGACTACAAGGCCGGCCATATTGTAAACGCCGTTCACCTGCCTGAGTGTGATGAGAGCAGCGTGGAACGTCTTGAGAAATTTCGCAAGCGACCGTTAATTGTCTACTGCCGCAGCGGACAACGGTCAGCCGGTATTTGCAACCGGCTGCGCAAACAGGGCTTTGAGCCTGTATACAACCTGAAAGGCGGTGTACTGGCATGGCAGAATGCAAATCTTCCGCTGAGTAGAAGCTAGCAACTGGTATTTCTAACAATCAGCTTACCAAGGGGAACACATTATGGCCGATGAAGAACAGGCTACCGCCACGGACGAAAAACAAAGCCCGGTAATTCAACCACAAAGTATTTACATCAAGGATGTTTCCTTCGAAACTCCCAACTCACCGGAGATATTCACGGCCAAGTGGGAGCCGGAAGTAAATATGCTGATGGATAGCACTAGCAAGGACCTGGGCGATGACGTCTACGAAGTCGTTCTCTCGTTCACACTTACAATTAACGTGGGCGATCAAACAGCCTATCTTGCAGAAGTCCACCAGGCCGGAATTTTTACCCTTACAGGTCTGACCCCGGAACAGTTACATCATACCCAGCATGTTTTCTGCTTGCGCTTTTTACATCCTTACGCTGTTGCGGCCATCTTTGACCTGGTTACCAAGGGCGGTTTCCCGCAGTTTCTGATGCCCCCGGTCAATTTTGCAAAGCGCTACACCGAGCGCTACGAAAATACTGAAAAGGCTAGCGAACCTGAAGCATCATAAAGAAAAACCAAACGGCGTCACACAGCAGTGATAAAGGTCAATACCGGATAATCGTTGCAGACCCATGCACGGCACATCCATAACAGTCCTCGGCGCCGGTTCCTGGGGTACGGCACTGGCCATCAGGCTGGCTGCGAACAGTAAAACCTGCCTGTGGGGTCACGAAGCAGACTTCATGGCGACACTTGCCA
>DAOVYA010000053.1 GCA_030635865.1 Gammaproteobacteria bacterium
AAACTGGTATCCAGTATTCGGCAAACGAGCCGGTTAAAGTCGGTACCGGCCGCCCTGGCCGCCATCGGTACGAGGCTATGGTCAGTCAGGCCGGGGACAGTATTCACTTCAATAAACCAGGGGTTTCCTGACTCATCCAGCATAAAGTCAACACGTCCCCAACCACCTGCACCGACAGCCCGGAATGCGTCCAGTGACATATTCTGCAGTCCGGTCTCCTGTGCTGCATCCAGCCCGCAGGGAAGCAGGTAACGGGTTGCATCGGACTCATATTTTGCGGCGTAATCATAAAAAACGTTCGGCGTCTCCAGCCGGATCAATGGCAGCACTTCATCATCAAGAATTCCGGCCGTGTATTCCGCACCATTGATCCATTGCTCTGCAATAACTGAATCGTCATGGCGCGCGGCCAGTTGCCAGGCATCCGCCAGGGCATCGGCAGTATCCACCTTGCTGATTCCAATACTGGAGCCTTCATGTGCGGGTTTAACAATCACGGGGTATTCAAGAGTGTTCTTTACAGCGGTCACGTCTGCTGTGTTTTTCAGCAACACAAATGACGGTGTAGGAATCCCCGCGCTTTGCCAGACCTGCTTGGTGCGCAACTTGTCCATCGCCAGTGCTGAACCAAGTACACCACTGCCTGTATATGGAATGCCCAGCATCTCCAGCATGCCCTGCACGACACCGTCTTCACCACCACGACCATGCAATGCGATGAAGGCCCGTGCATAGGCCTCACGCGCCAGCACATCCTGAAAATCCGTGGCTGCAGTATCCTGGCCATGTGCATCGACACCCTGCGCCTGCAATGCCTGCAGCACGGCCTGCCCGCTAAGCAGCGAGATCTCACGTTCGGCAGAACGACCGCCCATTAACACAACCACCTTGCCATATGCCTTTCCCTTGTCTGCTGCACTCGTATTCATTCCTGCGTACGCTTACACTGCCGGCCGCTCGCCAACAATATGTACTTCCCGCTCCAGCCGTATACCCTGCTCCTGCTCCACCCGGTCCTGCACCTCTTCGATCAATGTTTCTATATCAGTCGCTGTCGCCGTACCGGTATTAATAATGAAATTGGCATGCATTTCGGAGACCTGCGCACCACCCCGGGTCAGTCCCTTGAGGCCGGTGGCCTCGATCAGCCGCGCGGCATGATCGCCCGGCGGGTTACGAAACACCGAACCGCAACTGTATTGCTGCGTCGGCTGGCTTGCACTGCGGCGTGCCAGCAAATTCCGTATACGCTCCCCGGCTGCCTGTGCATTCCCGTGTTGCAGGGAAAGGGTTGCCGCCAGGAACCACTCGTCCGGCACGCCCTCTACACTGCGATAGGCAATCCGGTATTCAGACGGCAGACGTGTATGCAAGCCCCCCGCCCGATCTACGGTGTCCACGGCAGTAACCTGTGCCCAGGTTTCCCCGTCAAATGCGCCGGCATTCATGGCCAGCGCACCACCCGTGGTGCGGGGAATACCCGGCAGGAACTCTGCGCCGGTCAGCCCTTTCCTGGTGGTGACACGCGCCACTTTTGAACAGCTCATGCCGGCACCAACCTGTACGGTTTGATCATCAATCCAGTGCATATCCGCCAATGCACCAAACGTAAAAATTACGGTCCCGGGGAAACCACCATCACGAACCAGCAGGTTGCTGCCGAGACCCAGCCACAAGAGCGGCTCATCGCTATCAAGTTCACCCAGGAATTCACACAGATCATCGACATCCGCCGGTTTGTAAAAACGCCGCGCACGACCGCCTGTACGCCACGAAACATGGCCGCCCATGGGCTCGTCATACTTCAACTCACCACGCCAGTGTTGTGCTTTTTCTGCAGCCATCATTCCTGTATCACCGTGCCCCTGCCGCCAGCCTGGCGGGCAAACCGGCAGCAACCGCACCGATATCTCCCGCGCCCAGTGTCAGCAGGATGTCTCCATCCCGCAGCACATCGCTTAACACGTCCGGCAAAGTTGCCAAATCCTCCACGAATACCGGGTCAATATGTCCACGCGCACGTATGCCGCGCGCCAGTGCCCGGCCATCGGCACCGCTAATCGGTGTTTCACCAGCGGCATACACTTCGCCCAGCACCAATACGTCAACGCCGGATAGCACCTGGATAAAATCGTCAAACAAATCATGGGTACGCGTGTAGCGATGCGGCTGGAATACAACAACAAGACGCCGCTCCGGCCAACCCGCACGGACTGCAGCCAGCGTTGGGGCAATCTCACTGGGATGATGCGCATAGTCATCAATCATCAATACGTGTCCTGCAACTGTTTCGATTTCACCAGCCACCTGGAAGCGCCGTCCGATCCCCTGGAAGCCTGCCAGCGCTTTCTGGATTGCCTTGTCAGACACACCCAGCTCGGTTGCAACGGCAATGGCCGCCAGTGCGTTCAGCACGTTATGATGACCCGGGAGGTTCAATGTAATGTCCAGCGCCTTGTCATGACCCTGGCGCTGCACAGTGAAGTGGGTCTGCATTTCAACCTGCTGAATCTTGCTTGCCACCAGGTCAGCATCGGATTCAATCCCGTAGGTTATGACCGGCCGGGTTACCTCATCCAGAATATTGCGCACCTCGGGATCATCCAGGCAGAGCACGGCCAGGCCGTAAAATGGCAGGTGGTGCAGGAACTCAATAAATACCTGGCGCAAACGATCAAAGTCGCCCCCGTAGGTTGGCAAATGATCGGCATCGATATTTGTCACAATCGCCATGGAGGGCTGCAGGTGAAGAAAGGACGCATCACTCTCGTCGGCTTCAGCCACCAGGTAATGACCACTGCCGAGTTGTGCATGACTGGCTGCGCTGTTCAACTGGCCACCAATTACAAAAGTCGGATCAAGCCCACCCTCGGCGAGCAGGCTGGCAATCAGGCTGGTAGTCGTCGTCTTGCCATGCGTACCAGCCACGCCGATGCCGTAGCGAAAACGCATCAGTTCAGCCAGCATTTCTGCCCGTGGTACAACCGGGACACGGCGTTTCCGTGCAGCAAGAATTTCCGTGTTATCAGAAGCGATCGCCGTTGAAACCACAACAGCATCACAGTCAGACACATTGGCTGCATCGTGACCAGTAAAAATGCGCACCCCCATATCTTTCAAGCGGCGCGTCACGGCATTGTCACTCAGATCCGAGCCGCTGACTTCATAGCCGAGGTTATGCAGCACCTCGGCAATACCTCCCATGCCTGCACCCCCGATGCCCACCAGGTGAATACGTCGTACCCGTCCCATACCCTGCGGCTGGGCGGCGGCTGTTGGATACAGTATCGTATTCATTGCACCTTGATTCCTGCAGCCTGAAGACACAAGGCTGCAACACGCCGCGCCGCATCCGGTATTGCCAGCTCTCGTGCGCGACAGGCCATTTCCAGCAATAGCTCGCGCTGCCCGGAAAAGTCTGCCAGCAAATCTGCCAGCTTGCCGGGCTGCAATGAATCCTGTTGCATCAGGATCGCGGCACCTGCGTCAACCAGGTACTTTGCATTACCTGTTTGATGATCATCGGTGGCAAAAGGGAACGGCACCAGGACCGAGGCAACACCGACAACGGCAAGTTCAGCAACCGTTAGCGCACCCGAGCGGCAAATCACCAGGTCAGCCCACGCATAGGCTGTAGCCATATCCTCGATGAAGGTTTCTACCCGCGCCTCGATACCGGCAGCAGCGTAGGCCGCACGGACACTTGCTTCATCCGTGGCACCGGTCTGATGATGCAACACGGGTTGCCGGTCTGCAGGCAACTGCCTGACGGCATCGGGAACAGCAGCGTTCAGCGCACTGGCACCCAGGCTGCCGCCGATCACCAGCACCCTCAAGGCACCACTGCGGGATGCAAAACGCTCTGGCGGTTCGGCAATTCGGCTGATTTCCGAACGCACCGGGTTACCGGTATGAATCGGGTGGCGGTCCGCGGGCAGACTGCCGGGGAACGCCTCCATCACCGTGCGTGCCAGCGGCGCCAGCCAGCGGTTAGTCATGCCGGCAACTGAATTCTGTTCATGCACCAGCAGGGGACGACGTAATAACCAGGCAACAAGCCCGCCGGGACCGGACGCGAAGCCGCCCATGCCCAGTACCGCATGCGGGCGCAAGCGTAACTGGATGACCAGGGCCTGCACCACGGCGACGACAAGCATGAAGGGGGCAAGCAATATACGCAGAGCGCCCTTGCCCCGCAGCCCGCTAACACACATTGTTTCGAGCGGATAACCGGCTGCCGGCACCACGCGCGACTCCAGCCCGCGTTGCGTACCCAGCCAGGAAACAGAAACACCCTGTGCAGATAACTCCCTGGCAACGGCCAGCGCAGGGAATACATGCCCGCCAGTACCACCCGCCATAATGAGTACAGAGCAACGGCTGTTTGCAGAGCCCATCATGAGCGGCCCCTCTTGCGCCTGGTCGTGGATTGTCCGCTCGCAGACAATCCGCCCGCTGTAGAGCGCGCCTCATGATCAACACGTAATAACAAGGCCACGGCTACAGACATGACAATCATGCTTGAACCCCCGTAACTCATCAGGGGTAATGTTAATCCCTTGGTCGGGAGCAAGCCCATGTTGACGCCGATATTGACAAAGCTTTGCAGCCCGAACCATATGCCGATACCGTACGACAGGTAGGATGCAAACAGGTTATCAGCCTTCGCTGCCTGGGTAGCAACAATAAATGCACGCCACACCAACAGCACATACAGGGCAATAACGATGCATACGCCCAGCAGGCCGAGCTCTTCTGCAAGCACTGCAAAAACAAAATCAGTATGCGCCTCTGGCAGATAAAAAAGTTTCTGCACACTTGAGCCCAGGCCGACTCCCAGCCACTCACCGCTACCGATCGCCATCAGTGACTGGGTAAGCTGAAAACCGCTGTCAAACGGATCAGCCCAGGGGTTCATGAAGGTTGTCAAACGTTCCAGGCGATACGGTGAAGAGACTGCAAGCCCGCCCAGCAGCAACCCGCCTGCACCCAGCATGCCGGCGAACTGCGGTAACCTCACACCCGCCATAAAGATCATGCCCATGACGGTTGCCGCCAGTACAACGGTTGCACCAAAATCAGGTTCGATCAGCAGTAACACAGCCGCAATAGCCAACAGTCCAAGCGGCTTCAGGAAGCCGCTGAAATGCGTGCGCACTTCCTCACCATGCCGTGCAAGGTAACCGGCCAGATAAATGATGAACAACAACTTGGCAGGCTCGGAAACCTGTAGCCTGAACAGGCCGACATTAAGCCAGCGCACCGCACCATTCACTTCCACGCCAACACCCGGAACCAACACCAGCAACAGCAACGCAAAAGATAACAACAGCAGGGCCGGCGCCATTCGCGCCAGCATGGCAAGAGGCAAGAGGAGCAGGACAGCGCCCACGAACACTCCACCGCTGATATAAATGGCCTGGCGAATCGCATAATAAAACGGCTGTCCAAGCTCGCGGTCAGCAAAGGTGATAGATGCGGACGACACCATCACCAGGCCCAGTGCAGCAAGGGCTGCCGCACTGAACAGCAACCAGTAATCAGTCCGTGGCAAACGCATACCGCGTGCGCTGATGAAGCGGGCCTGGCAGGCAGTAGTCGTCATAATTTCAGGAACCCCCTCACCGCCCTTATAAACACCTCACCGCGCTCGACAAAATTGCGGTACATATCCGTGCTTGCACAGGCAGGGGACAACAGCACGCAATTTCCGGGTCCCGCCATGTCGGCAGCCAGCGTCACGGCCCGGGTCATATCAGGCGCATGCCTGACCGGAACAACATCACCCAGCACCGCCTCGAGTAAAGCAGCATCCTTCCCGATCAGGACAGCCCCGACTCCCTTGCGCCGCATGGCATCGGCCAGCGGGGAAAAGTCCGCGTCCTTGCCGTCACCACCGGCAATCAGGACAACCCCTCCTTCGGTGCCTTCAATAGCAGCCAGGGTTGCACCAACGTTGGTCCCCTTTGAATCGTTGTACCATTGCACACCGTCGCGCGTAACAACGTGCTGCATCCGGTGCGGCAAACCCTGGAACTCCGCGAGTGTTTCAAGCATTGCAACAAGCGGCAGTCCGGCTGATTCACCCAGTGCCAGTGCCGCCAGCGCATTCATCACGTTGTGACGCCCTGCCATTCGAATGCGGCTCACCGGCATCAAATGTTCAGCGCCATGCGCCAGCCAGGTCTCGCCTGCACGTTCGACAAGCCCGTACTCGTTTTCTCCCGGCACCTGCTGCGTAAACCGCAGCTGCGCACGTGTCGCATCCGCGAGACCGGCCGCAACCGGATCATCTGCGTTCACTACCTGCACTTCAGCACGGCTGTAAACAGCCTGTTTTGCTGCTGCATAGGACCTCAGATCACTGTAACGATCCATGTGATCGGCGCTTACATTCAGCACGACAGCCGCCTGCGGCTGCAGGGATTCGACGGTTTCAAGCTGAAAGCTCGACAACTCCAGCACATACAGGTCGGGCTCCGTCGCATTGATCAGATCCAGCGCCGGGGTACCGATATTGCCGCCGGTGCGCACTTCTTTCCCGGCACGGCGCGCCATTGCACTGAGCAACGTCACAACAGTGCTTTTCCCGTTGGCGCCGGTCACAGCCACAACCGGCGCCTTCACCGCCCGTGCAAACAGTTCAATATCACCGGTCAGAGGCACACCACGCGCTACTGCAGCTGCAATTTCCGGCTGCCCGGCCGGGACACCGGGGCTGATCACAATCTGTTCGGCACGTGCAAACGCCTCTTCATGAAAACCACCAAGGAACAGCGCTACATCAGTCGGCAGCTCGGTGCGCAGTTGTTCCAGGCCCGGAGGGTTTTCCCGGCTATCGACGATGGCAACGGGAACACCCTGGCGTGACAGGTAGCGCGCCACTGACAAACCCGTTTCGCCAAGTCCGACCACCAGCGTTCTGCACGCCTTGTCAAACATCTTTGTCATTGCCAATATCGGGTCCGCCATCACATCAACGAATCTTCAGCGTTGCCAGGCCGACCAGCACGAGAATTACAGTAATAATCCAGAACCGCACAATAACGCGTGGTTCCGGCCAGCCCTTTAACTCAAAATGATGATGCAACGGCGCCATGTGAAAGATGCGCCGACCCGTCAACTTGTACGAACCCACTTGCAGGATTACTGACACGGTCTCCATAACGAAAATACCGGCCATCACCATAAACACCAGTTCCTGCCGCACCAGCACCGCAACAATCCCGAGTGCCGCACCCAGCGCCAGCGCACCCACATCCCCCATAAACACCATGGCGGGATAGGCGTTGAACCAGAGAACACCGAGACCCGCACCAACCAGTGCCCCGCAAAAAACGACGAGCTCTGCTGTGTCATATATGTAGGGAATACCCAGGTAGGTAGCAATCTTCACGTTACCGGTAGCATAGGCGAACACCCCGAGCGCGCCGGCAATCAATACAGTTGGCAGAATCGCCAGTCCGTCAAGTCCATCTGTCAGGTTAACCGCATTACTGGTACCAACGATTACAAGGTAGGTCAACAGCACATACAACCAACCAAGGTTGATCGCGATATCCTTGAAGAAGGGAACAATCAGCGCCGTCTCGGCCGGCGTACTTGCAGTCATAAAAAGAAAAACAGCAACACTCAGTGCAACCAGGGATTGCCAGAATATTTTGCTGCGCGCTGACAAGCCATCGGAATTCTTCAAGACCAGTTTCTTGTAGTCATCAACCCAGCCGATTGCGCCAAACAGTGTCGTCACCAGCAATACTATCCAGACATAATGATTGGAGAGATCCGCCCACATCAGGGTCGCAATCGCAATGGCAACCAGGATCAATGCACCCCCCATGGTGGGAGTACCCGCCTTGACCAGGTGTGACTCCGGCCCGTCATCACGCACTAACTGCCCGATCTGGTAACGACCCAGCCTGCGTATCATCTCCGGCCCGACAACAAACGAAAGTATCAATGCTGTTAACACGCCCAGGATGGCACGCAGTGTCAGGTACTGGAAGACATTGAAACCGCTGTGATACTGGCTGAGGTAATCGGCAAGATACAGGAGCATGCTAGCGACCCTTCCCGGCAGGTAATCCGCGGATACCCGGCTGCGCGGCCAGCGCTTCAACCACACGCTCCATGTGCATGCGCCGCGATCCTTTTACAAGGATATGCAAGGGAGCGGCCATATCCCTGCGTAACGCCGCGAGCAAGTCATCCAGCGCGGAAAAGGCCATGCCCTGCCCGTTAAAAGTAGTGACTGCCTGCTGCGCCAGGTCACCAAGTGTAAAGAGCCGGTTGATACCTGCTGCCCGCGCCTGGCGACCGGCATTGCGATGCATTGCAACAGCCTCGGGGCCCAACTCACCCATATCACCCAGCACCAGCCAGGATTCACCCTCTGCCTGAGCCAGCACATCAAGTGCGGCCTGTAACGATTCCGGGTTGGCGTTATAGGTATCGTCGATCAGGGTGACATTGTCGGGCAAGTGATGAATATTGAAGCGTCCGGAAACCGGTGACATGGACTCCAGCCCTGCACGAACGGCATCCAGGCTGGCACCGGCG
>DAOVYA010000076.1 GCA_030635865.1 Gammaproteobacteria bacterium
GACCAGACCCGCATCGAAACCACGCGTTGCCAGCTTGCGACTTAATTCATATTCACTGTGTTCACGGCGTGCAAGGAAATCCATCGCGGATTTTCGAACACAGGCTGGATCACTCGCCTGCTCAGGCTTCAGCTTCGAGCTCCTCTTCCTTCTCCGCGACTGGTGCCACATCAAACAGTTCGGCCCGGATTTTTGCCTCGATCTCGCTGGCAATATCCGGGTTCTGCTTCAGAAACTCGCGCACATTATCCTTACCCTGTCCGATGCGGTCCTTGCCATAGCTGTACCAGGCGCCGGACTTTTCAACAAAGCCATACTGAACACCCATATCGATGAGTTCGGCCTCTCGGGAAATCCCCTCCCCGTACAGTATCTGGAATTCCGCCTTCTTGAACGGCGGCGCCATCTTGTTCTTCACCACCTTGACGCGGGTCTCGTTACCGGTGATTTCATCACCCTTCTTGATGGCACCAATGCGACGGATATCAAGACGTACGGATGCATAAAACTTCAGGGCATTACCTCCCGTAGTGGTTTCCGGGTTACCGAACATGACGCCAATCTTCATGCGAATCTGGTTAATAAAGATCACCATGGTATTGGAGCGTTTGATATTGCCGGTCAACTTGCGCAGCGCCTGCGACATCAGGCGTGCCTGCAAACCCATGTGCGAATCACCCATGTCGCCCTCAATTTCGGCCTTCGGTGTCAACGCGGCAACGGAGTCGATCACAACCACGTCGATAGCGGCAGAACGCACCAGCATGTCGGTAATTTCAAGCGCCTGCTCACCCGTGTCCGGTTGTGAAACCAGCAGTTCGTCGACATTCACGCCTAGTTTCTCGGCATATCCCGGGTCCAGTGCGTGCTCGGCGTCGACAAACGCGGCCGTGCCACCGAGTTTCTGTGCCTCTGCAATGACCTGCAGGGCGAGTGTTGTCTTGCCGGAAGATTCCGGGCCGTAAATCTCGACGACCCGGCCACGCGGCAATCCACCAATACCCAGCGCGGCATCCAGGCCCAGCGAACCGGTCGAAACTACATCGACGTCACGTATAGCACTGACATCGCCCATCCGCATGACAGTCCCCTTGCCAAACTGCTTCTCGATTTGTCCCAGTGCTGCACTCAGGGCCTTGCGTTTATTGTCTTCCATCTGCTCCTCCAAAGGTTTTTCATGCCGGCTCGCCGGATGCCGCAATTATCACACAGATATTACACACTCCCAAGCTCCCAGGAGCGCAGTACACGATATCGTGCACCCGCCGGGTCAGTAACCGACTCGACCAGACTGAAATGGCTGATTGACCATTGAAACGGCTGGAATTCATCACTCTCGGGGGCCTTGCTCACCTTGCGGGCAAGCGTGATGTGCGGCTGGTGGGCGCGTGTGTCCGGCGCGATACCACAACCCGCCAGGGCATGCTGCAGGGCACCTGCCAATGACCATGCTTCCGCGGGTATGCGGGTCGGTCCGGCCCAGAGAATACGCGGTTTTTTCCAGTAACCCACCCGGTCAATGCAGAGTTCAAAGCACGGCACATGGATGTCGCTTGCCGCCGCCTCCAGGCAGGTGCGCACCATTGAGCTGACAGGCCCTGCAAACGCCAGTGTAATATGAAGATTGGGGGCCGCGATGCGTTTGACCCGCTTTCCCAGCAGCTTTCCTGCAGAGCGGTCCAGGGTAGCGCGTGTGTCTTCATCTGGCCACAAGGCAAAGAACAGCCGCTGCCTGGCGTCATTTCTGTCCGAGGACATTCAGCAACCCCTGCAGGGCATGACCAACCGCCTGGCGGCGTACGGCCTCGCGATCGCCCTTGAAATGCCGGGTCTCTACCCGCACTTCGCCGCCCGCCCCGGCCCAGGAAAAACATACCGTTCCAACCGGTTTGCCCGGCATCCCGCCACCAGGACCGGCAATCCCGCTGATCGCCAGGGCCACGTCAGCGGCACTGTTTTCCAGTGCCCCGGCCGCCATCTCCCGGACGGTCAGCTCGCTCACCGCCCCGGCCACCTCCAGGGTTGCCCCGGCCACGCCCAGCATGGCCTGTTTGGCGGCATTGCTATAGCTCACAAACCCCCGGTCAAACCATTGTGAACTGCCGGCAATATCCGTCAGGCACTTGGCCACCCAACCGCCGGTGCAGGACTCGGCCACCGCCAGCGCCTTATGCTGCTGTAGCAGTTGCTCGCCAACTTGCTGTGCCAGTTCCTTTAATTCAGACATGGGATGTAATCTACCTCATCCCGAAAGATTTTTTTGGTTTGTCAAAAAAACCCCATGGGATCCGCTCCTCGCGGGTAATTCCAACCATTCCCGGCGGGGGCGCCGGTCCTGCAATTTTAGATCGGGACTCCCTGCAGGACCCGCTCCTCGCGGGGAATAGTCTCTGATAGCTCTGCGAAAACCGGGCTTGTTCAGGTAAACTTACCCGCCATGACAGCCCCCGCCCACACACCGATGATGCAGCAGTATCTCGGCATCAAGGCAGAGCATCCTGATATCCTGCTGTTTTATCGCATGGGCGATTTCTACGAGCTGTTTTTCAACGATGCCCGGCGCGCTTCCAAACTGCTGGATATCACCCTGACGGCACGCGGCCAGTCTGCTGGCGAGGCAATACCCATGGCCGGGATTCCGGTACACGCCGTCGATCAGTATCTTGGTCGCCTCGTACGCAAGGGTGAATCGGTCGCCATCTGCGAGCAGGTCGGTGATGTTGCCACCAGCAAGGGTCCGGTAGAACGCAAGGTCGTACGTATTGTCACCCCGGGCACAGTGACCGAAGAATCCCTGCTGGACGACCGCCAGGACAACCTGCTGGTGGCCATCAACCGGCTGGGAGAGACCTGGGGACTGGCAGCACTGGACCTTTCCGGCGCACGTTTCAGCGTGCAGCAATTCACGGGCACCGATGCACTGCTCAGCGAGTTGCAACGACTCAATCCGGCAGAATTGATCGTTAATGAAGCCGTCGATCTGCCTGCAGAAGCTGCAAGACATACCGGCCTGAGCCGCCAGGCGCCCTGGCTGTTTGAAACCGACAGTGCACGCCGGCAGCTGAACCAGCAATTTGGCACACATGATCTAAGCGGTTTTGGCTGCGAGAAACTTGATGCTGCAATCGGCGCTGCCGGCGGCCTGCTGCAGTACGTCAACAATACCCAGCGCACCGCGCTGCCTCACTTGCGCGGCTTGCGCGTCGAGGACCGCAGTGACAGCCTGATGCTGGATGCAGCAACCCGCCGCAACCTGGAGCTTGAGGAATCCGGAACCAGCAACAGGGAAAACACATTGATCAGCGTACTCGATTGCACCGCCAGCAGCATGGGCGGTCGCCTGTTGCGGCGCTGGTTGCAGCGCCCGCTACGCGACCATGAGTTGCTCAGGCAACGCTATCAATGCATAGCCAGCCTGACTGAAGGGTATTTGCATACAGAGTTGCATGACATCCTCAATGGCATTTCGGATATCGAACGCATCCTGACGCGCATTGCCCTGAAATCGGCGCGACCCAGGGACCTGGCCGGGTTACGCGACACCCTTGGCCTGCTGCCCGATCTGCAGGCGAAACTTGCCGACAGTGAAGATCCCTTACTGACGCAACTGTCAGCACAAATCGGGCAGCACCCGGAAATTCACACGCACCTGGTACAGGCGATAAAAGAAGAACCACCGGCACTGATTCGTGACGGCGGTGTGCTGGCAACCGGCTTTGACGCAAACCTCGATGAATTACGCGAACTGAGCGAACATGGTGACCAGCTGCTGGTCGAAATGGAAGCCCGTGAACGGGAACGCAGCGGCATTGCGAAGCTGAAGATCCGCTACAACCGGGTCCATGGCTTTTATATAGAGGTCAGCCGCCAGCAGGCCGACATGGTTCCGGATGACTACCAGCGTCGCCAGACACTCAAGGCCGTTGAGCGCTACAGTACGCCGGAACTGAAAGAACACGAAAGCAAGGTTCTAAGTGCACGCGAGCGGGCGCTGGCACTGGAAAAATCGCTGTATAACGATTTGCTCGACCGCCTTGCTGAATACCTCAAGGTGCTGGGGCTGTGCGCAGACGCACTTTCCGAGCTTGATGTGCTGGCCAATTTTGCCGAACGCAGTCTGACGCTTAACCTGTCCAGCCCGACTCTCGATCAACGTCCGGGCATCGCGATTGAAAATGGCCGTCACCTGGTCGTTGAAAATATTCTCGATGAGCCATTTATCCCGAATGATGTACAACTCAATTCACGTCGGCGCATGCTCATCATTACCGGTCCCAACATGGGTGGTAAATCCACCTACATGCGACAGACTGCACTCATTGTCCTGCTCGCCCATATCGGCTGTTATGTTCCGGCTGACAAGGCCGTCATCGGCCCGATCGACCGGATCTTTTCACGCATTGGTGCATCCGATGACCTGGCGGGTGGACGCTCCACTTTTATGGTCGAAATGACCGAGACCGCAAACATCCTGCATAACGCGACCGGACAGAGCCTCGTGCTAATGGATGAAATCGGGCGTGGCACCAGCACCTATGATGGACTGTCACTGGCCTGGGCCTGCGCCGTGGATCTCGCGGTCCGCGTCAAGGCGTTTACCCTGTTTGCTACACACTATTTTGAATTGACTTCGTTACCGGATGATTATGACGCCATTGGCAATGTCCATCTGGATGCCGTTGAACACGATGACCGTATCGTGTTCCTGCACGCCATCAAGGAGGGTGCCGCCGATCGCAGCTACGGCTTGCACGTGGCAGCTTTGGCCGGGGTACCGCAGGCCGTCATTGCAGAGGCAAGTAAACGCCTGCTTGACCTGGAGCAAGACACGCAGCAAGGCAATGAAATATCATCTCCGCAAATGGGCCTGTTCCAGGCACCCGTTGAACATCCGCTGAAGGAGGCGCTGGATGGGATTGACCCCGACAATATGACGCCCAGGCAGGCACAGCAGGCCCTGTATACACTCAAGAAACTGGCCAAACAGGATCTGCATTCATAGCAGAGCTGTTTATGAGGTATACTTCGGCACCGCCACCTGATCATTAACCATACATTTTAGATAACAACAAGTTAGCGCTTTTTATTAAGAATATGGATGCAGCAGTACAGACGCCGCATCACGTGAATACCAACGGAGAATTTAATGACGTTTGTTGTGACTGAAAACTGCATCAAGTGCAAACTCACCGACTGTGTAGAAGTCTGCCCGGTCGACTGTTTCCATGAAGGACCCAACTTCCTGGTCATCGACCCCGATGAATGCATTGACTGCACCCTGTGTGAACCCGAATGTCCGATCAATGCCATTTTTGATGAAGGCGACTTGCCGGAAGGACAGGAGCAGTTCCTGGCACTGAATGCCGAGTTGGCGAAAGAATGGCCGGTGATTACCCAGATGAAGGATCCGCCTGCGGATGCGGATGAGTGGAAAGACAAACCGGACAAGCTAAAGCACCTGGAGCGTTAATACTGTTTCAGTTATCACGCTGAAATGAGCGCCGACAGGAACATCATCCTCGTACCCTGCAGCGATGACATTCTGGCGGTTACGGCACGTCGCGTCATTGACAACGCGACTGAACTTCCGAACCTGCGAAAAACCGTTGTACTGCTCCCCGACCTGCAGTTTGCACCACAGTTGCGCAAACATTTACTGGATGGGGCTGCCAGGCATAACCACCATGCCCTGCTCGGACCGGACATCAGCACACCGGAACAATGGCTGGGTAAACACACTGTAATTAATCAGCCTGTCCCCGGCCGGGCTCGCCGGGAGCTAATGCTGGCCGAGGCATTGAAACTACACCCGTCGATTTATTCCGGTGGTGATCCGTGGCGAATCGCGGCAAGCCTTGTTTCATTATTTGACGAACTGACACTGCATCGTGTGCCGGTTCCCGACGAAATCGAATCTTTCACAGAACAACTGAAGACAGCCTATGGTATTGCAGACCGGCTGCCGGAACCACTCGGCATGGAGGCCACGGTCGTACACCGCTTGTGGCAGGCCTGGCATATACAGCTAGCTGCTGAAAACATGCTGGATCCCGGCATGGCCTTCCTGCAAAGACTTGCATCCGACCAGCCCGGTATCGAGACATACCATTTCTACCTCGCGGGGTTTGACGCGCTGCATAGCGCAGAGGTCGAATGGGTCTCCCGGCAGCTGGAGACCGGCCGGGCCGAGTGCATCCTCTATCCGCAGCAGGCATTGGCCGGTGAAGATATTTGCCGGCCCATGGAAATACTCCGGAAACAGGCGCCTGGGCAGGATACGTCCGGTGATCACAGGTCCCGGTTTCTTGATGCCGTATTCCAGCCTGGACAGGCACCGCCCGGAGAACGGGCTGCCGCCTTCAGCAAACAGCACGAGGTTTCACCGCTGGCCGGGGTCTTGTCCATCCTGCCAGCCGGTTCACCCGAGCAGGAGGCCCATGCCATTGACTTGCAGGTGCGCCAGTGGTTGCTGGATGAACTGCAACCGATCGCCATCGTTACCGAAGACCGTCGCCTGGCAAGGCGGGTACGCGCCCTGCTGGAACGCGCCGGCGTCAGCCTGCAGGACAGTGGTGGCTGGGCACTTTCAACAACCAGTACGGCAGCTGCACTGGAACGCTGGCTGGAAACTGTTGAAGAAGACTTTGCCCACCAACCCCTGCTTGATGTGCTCAAATCCCCTTTCATATTTCCGGGTGATGACCGTGAACGACTCAGCAACCTGGTCTATCGGCTTGAGCAGGACATCATTCATCATGAAAACATAACGCGCGGCCTGCAACGCTACCGCGACCACATCAAGTTGCGCCAGCAGCGACTCCCCGAATTCTGGCC
>DAOVYA010000260.1 GCA_030635865.1 Gammaproteobacteria bacterium
CTGCTGGAAGGATACCAGCAGGCATTCTTGGAACTGCTCAACCAGGACTGCAAGGAAGTAAAGATGCGTACCATGCAAGCCATACACATGTGGCAGGAAGAAACCAGCCACGAGGTTCTTGAATCACTTTTCCGGCACCTTTCAAACGAACACCCCGGTCTGCGCGAGGCAGCTGCAAATTGCCTGCACCTGGTGGACGAAGGACAACGCGACGAGTTGCTGTTGCAGGCCATCGGTGACAGCCATATCCGGGTACGTAACGCAGGCATTAACGCATTGAAAGCGGTTTCGGATGTCTATGATGATGTTGCGCTGGAGTGGATCTCCAGCAACCGGGGCAACCTGCGTGCCCAGCAGTCCCTGCTCAGGTCACTGCTTGAATCCACCCTGCCAACCAGCGTGTTTGAAGAGATCGCGCGTACAAAGGCAAGCGAGGCCCGCGTAGCACAGCAGGCACTTTGCATGCTGGTAAAAAGTCCTGGCAGTGATGCAGACACTGCACACCCCCTGCTCAGGCATGCCTTGAAGGAGCATCTTGACCAGACCATTGAACTGGCCCTCATGGCTATGGAGCCCCTGTATGAACCAGGCATAATAGGTATAATCCGCGCCGGATTCCTGAGCGGCGACACGCGCCATGTTGCCAATGCCTGCGAGGCACTCGGCAACCTCGACAAAAGAGATGTCGTCAGCAGTTTGAATGATATTTTGCAAAACTCGGCCAGCAATGATTTCAGCAAAGAGAAAAACACGTTCCAGGGCATTGATGATGTACTGGACTGGTGCGCAAACCACGAGAATGACTGGCTCAGATCATGCGGGATAAAAGCCATGCAGCCTGACAATGCCTATGCCTGATTTATTCGAGCGCCTGTTATTACTCAAACAGTCACCGATCTTTTCGATGGTGAACACAGAGGACCTGCGCCTCGTCGCACCGGCCCTGGAGAAAAAGCAGTTCTTCAAGGGTGACCACATTTTCGAGATCAATGACCAGGGTGACCACCTTTATATCATTGTCTCCGGCAAGGTAGGCATTTCAATTGACCCGGATCCGTCTTCCAGCAACTATATAACCATCATGGGAACAGGCGACAGCTTCGGGGAAATGAACCTGCTCGACAACCAGCCACGTTCTGCATCCGCGCATGTCCTGGAGGATGCGATGCTACTGTCACTGGAAAAAACGCGCCTGAAAGGGCTGATACAAAGTTACCCGGAAATCAGCATCGGTATGCTGCGCAGTCTGTCGCTCAAGCTGCGTGAAGCAGACCGCCGGATCACGAACGGCACTGCACACCAGCAAGGAAAGGCTTTGCATGAATAGAATATCCGCACACTATATCCTTCTCATTACACAGTTTACTGCAAGTAGCGACTGAAGCTGGCCGGTCAAATGGAACCGGTAACGCCCCGGGCTACCAGCGCGAAGGTAATTTCTGATGAATGGTAATGTGCTTCTTCTCGATTGAGATATAGCCACCCTCTTTCAGGTCTTTCAGGATACGACTGACCATTGCACGTGATGCGCCAACCATGTCAGCAATCTCCTGCTGGGTCAGCTTTTCCGTAACCAGAACATCGCCCTGCTCTTCTGATTGATCGAGAAGTATTCGCGCCACGCGCCCATACACATCGAGCAAGGCCAGGCTACTGACATTTTTTGCCAGCATCCTGATACGACTGGTCATAGGCTTGATCAGGTTGATCGCAATCTCCGGATTTTTCGACAGGCATGTCAAAAAGTCTTCCCGGGAGATAATCATGAACTTTGACGTCTCCATTGTCATCACCGAGGCCACACGTGGCTGCTTGTCAATCAAGGCAAGATCGCCAAAATAGTCGCCCGTCTCCTGGTGATTAAGCACAGCTTCACGCCCGTCTTCGCCACTGACAAAGACTTTAACGCTGCCCGACAGAATGACATACAGGGAATAGCTTTCATCATCCTGATTGATGACGATGACATTCTTCTTGTAGGACTTGATTGATCCGTGCTGCTCAATTTCGGCCAGCGCCTGTTTCGGCAGCCCGGAAAACAGGGGAACATTTTCCAGCATTTATAATCCCTTTTTTACAATTCCCTGGATAAGTGCTGCTTGAGTAAATGAATATATTAAACTATCCGGACTGTCCTGTATCTTATCAACATACACTGAAACATTCATCACAGTCTGTAGGGTGCGCCGTGCGCACCATGGATCAACTGCTTGCATTCTCTTTTTGGTGCGCACGGCGCACCCTACAATGGTTCATTGAATAAATCAGGGCCTTCCAAAATGTCCGGAAAACTGAAAGAACCCAGGGTAATAACCGACCATCGGCGTGAGCCGGTCTGCATTCTTCCTGCCGGATTCTGGTTTGATGACGAGCGCTGGGAGAAGATCTGGCAGCGTTTTGAAGAAAAAGGCGAGGCCTTATCCCATGATGACCTGCGGGAGATGTTCCCGGATGAACCTACTCTGAAAACCGGCCCCCTGCCCTGATCGCAGCTGCTTATGCAGAGGCCCGTAAAGCAGCAATGCGTTCCTCTAATGGCGGGTGGGTCATAAACAGCTTCTTGAAGCCACCGCCCAAGCCACCGGAAATTCCGAAGGCAGCAAATTCACCCGGCAGGTCATGGGGCTCATGCTCTCTTTGCAAAGCCTGCAAGGCACCAATCATCTTGCCAGACCCGGCAAGTGAGGCACCCCCGGCATCGGCGCGGAATTCACGCCGGCGTGAAAACCACATAACGATGGTTGATGCGAGAATGGATAAAAATATCTGGGCAACAATCGAGGTAATAAAATAGGCCGGCCCGTAGCCACGCTGGGTCTTGAACACCACCCGGTCAACAACATGGCCAATGACCCTTGAGAGGAAAATCACAAAGGTATTCACCACGCCCTGTATCAAACCCATGGTGACCATGTCGCCGTTACTGACATGGGTGATCTCGTGTGCCAGCACGGCTTCAACTTCATCGGCACTCATCTGTTGCAGCAATCCTGTGCTTACTGCAACCAGCGCACTATTGCGCCGCATTCCGGTCGCAAAGGCATTCGGCTGCGGTGAATCAAAGACACCGACCTCCGGCATGCCGATACGGGCCATCTGTGCCTGACGCTTCACTGTATCCACCAGCCAGCGCTCGGAACTGTTGGCCGGCTGCTCAATTATTTTGACTCCCATGGAACGTTTGGCCATGAACTTGGACATCGCCAGCGAGATAAAAGAACCGCCAAAACCAATC
>DAOVYA010000028.1 GCA_030635865.1 Gammaproteobacteria bacterium
GGCGCATATCAACGAGATCAAGACCACGGCAGACATACAGCTTAGCGGGGAATAAGACCTGTGCCGGCTGACGGAGCCCTTCCGTCAGCCGGCTTTTCCTGTACAGCCTGCTAGTGGATCATCTTGCTGGTTGTAAACGAAGGCGCAGCAACCTGACTGTCCTGACGCGTTACTGACCGTTCCCTCAGCGGCAACCAGACCTGTACCCTGATACTGTCACCCGGTGTATGAATAATATTAATACATCCGCTACGGTCAGCAACAACCATCTCCCAAACCGTCTCGTCTTCCTGTCCGGCATCCTGCCGAAACCCGGTTACTTCCGCCACAACTGACTTGATCCGCAGCAAGACATCATCCTGCTCCGGAAACCGGAAACTATATTTCAAATAACAACCCGCCTGTAACCAGTCAGGGTCATCGCCCCGAACCCGGTTCTCATTGACCTGGAGCTGCAGCATTTGTGCCGGCATAACAGACAATTCGATTTCCCTGATCAGGCCGACTGCCAGGTGCAGCAAGGTGCTGCTGTCCCGTGTTTCATACACATCATCTTGTATCCCGGAATCATCAGTCTCCTGGAGCAGACGCTGCAGGTTTGACACATCATCCGCTGTCGCATGCAATAAGCCGGGTAAACTGTCCAGCGTATCGGAGAATTCGTGAAAACTGCTGTCAAGCTGCAGTAACAGTATCTCCTTCCCGGGTTCCCTCATCTGTTGTGGCTGTTTTACCTCAACATCCTCCGTGTAATCCGACGCTTTCAGGAAAACACCACCCGCCAGGGAAACAGGCAAGACCAGGATTTCACGAAAGTTATTCCAGTACGCAGTCACGTCCTGACCCGCAGTTGCCGGTGGCCTGGCCACATCGACGGCATCGGCAATGACCACGATCCAGCTTGAAATCTCCGCATCCGGAAACAGCGAACTGAATGCCTGTTTTGAGCGTTCCGCACGCCGCACATGGACATCGCTGGTCAACATGCCGAGCAGCGGCACATCAAGCCCCAGGTACTGCTTGAGCTTCCGGTTGAACTCAAGGTGCAGTTCATCCGCATCGACTGACTGGTCCACCTGGTTAATCAGCAGGCGCGACTCGCCCTCAAAACCATTGAGCTGCAAAATTCGCAGCAGTGCAAAGGCCTCTGACCGGGAACGTGCATCCGGTGTTATCACCAGGATTAACAGCGACGGTGCCCTGCAGCAGGCCAGCAGGGTACGCGGATCCATGCCGGAGGTGTCGACCAGGAAATCGTCATAACCACCAGCACAGTCCATATCAGCGATAACCTTCTCCACCGCATGCTCCGGTGCAGAATCCCACTGCGACAACGGGATGCCGGAAGAAAGAAAATCAACCCCCTGGTAACCCCTGCGAACCAGTGAATCGCCGCGATCGGTCGAACGGCGCTGCAATATTGCGGTCTGGGGTAATTCCAGCAGATCATCAATCGAGGAACGCGGACCGGTCTGGTTGTAAACCGCCACCTGCCGGCCACGACGGGCCATCTCGAGCGCGAGATTGACTGCGAGGTGGGTTTTGCCAACCCCGGCAAGACCACTGCTTATTGTAATTATCCTGGCCATATTGCTTGTTATTAATAAAGGATTGCGGGCATGGAACCCGTCATCCGGGGCAGAGGGCCTGCCCATCACTCATTATTGTTATCTATTGTAGCCCAATTCGGCAGGCTGATTACGCACCGGGATTATTGAGTCATTTCATCGATTTGCTGGCGCTGCTGCCGGTTCGCATCCAGCAGCGTCTTCTCTACGTCGCCAGCCTTATCAATCATATCGGTCTGATCCTTCCAGATATGCCCATCTTCCTCCGGATCACCGCAACCCGGACAGGTCAGCAGCAACACAACAATAAACGGTAATAGTTGTTTCATATCATCCCTCCTTTTTTTAAAAGGTGTCCTGGATCGGGGTTCCCTGCAAGACCCGCGCCTCGCGGGGGATTCTTACCATTCCCGGCGGGGCGCCGGTCCTACCCCGACCCTGGCAGTGGCCACGTTTTTGTGAATTTCTGATCCTCATTTATCACCGGCCTCTGACATCAACTCATTACAGGCCGCCTCGTCCAGGACCGTGACACCCAGTGCCGTTGCCTTGTCATACTTGGATCCCGGGTTCTCACCGGCTACAACATAGTTGGTTTTTTTTGACACGCTGCCGCTTACTTTTGCGCCCAGTGCCTGCAGCTTTTCCTTCATTTCATCCCGCGGTATGGACAATGTACCGGTCAGTACAAAGGTCTTGCCGGCCAGCGGTTGTTGTTTTGGTTTTTTCTCGGCCAGCCAGTGGATGTTGGCCTTCCTCTTGTCTGTGAGCTTCTCGATCACTTCACGGTTATGTGCTTCCCTGAAGAATTCCACGATATTCTCTGCGGCCACCGGGCCGATATCACGAACCGCCTGCAGCCGCTCGAAATCCACCTTCTTTAACACCGCCAGATCGCCAAATTCACGCGCAAGTATTTGCGCAGTAGTTTCACCGACCTCCCGGATGCCCAGTGAGTAGATAAAACGCGCCAGTGTCGTTTGCTTGCTGGACTTCAACGCCTGCAGCAGGTTGTCGGCAGACTTTTCCCCCATGCGTTCAAGACCGGCAAGGTCGTCTGCGGACAGGCCATAGAGGTCACTGACATCGCGCACCAGGTCTTTTTCAACGAGTTGCTCCACCAGCTTGTCGCCGAGGCCCTCGATATCCATGGCACGGCGCGAAGCAAAATGCTTGATGGCTTCCTTGCGTTGCGCTGAGCAGATTAAACCGCCGGAACAGCGCGCCACGGACTCTCCTTCGATACGCACAACGTGTGAACCACAGACCGGGCATTGTTTCGGCAGCTTAAAACGCCGTGTGCCTTTTTTCCGCTTTTCCCTGATCACCCGCACAACTTCGGGAATCACATCCCCGGCGCGCCGTACAATCACGGCATCACCGGCGCGTACATCCTTGCGCTCGATCTCGTCCTGGTTGTGCAGGGTTGCATTGGTTACCGTCACACCACCGACAAACACCGGCTCAAGCCGCGCCACGGGTGTCAGTGCACCGGTCCGCCCTACCTGTATATCGATACCCAGCACAGTGGTTTCTTTTTCCTGCGCCGGAAATTTTCTGGCTATGGCCCAGCGCGGGGCTCGCGCCACCAGACCCAGTTGTTCCTGCAGCGCCAGGCTATCCACCTTGAACACCACCCCGTCGATTTCAAACGGCAGCTTCTCACGCTGTTGTTCATAATAACGGTAATACTCTACACACCCATCGAGACCGTTGACCTTGCGCACATCCTCGTAGACACGCAAATGCCAGTCTCGTAATTGCGCCAGTATTTCCATGTGTGTATCTGCCAGGCTGCCGCCTGTGGCTTTTCCAACACCGTAACAGAACATTTCCAGCGGTCGTTTGGCTGTCATTCCGGGGTCCAGTTGGCGCAGACTGCCTGCTGCTGCATTACGCGGATTGACAAAAGGATTCAGTCCCTCGGCCACTGCCTGACGATTCAGTTCCTGAAAACCTGCGTGTGACAGATATACCTCGCCACGCACTTCCAACACATCCGGAATGTTCTTTCCTTCAAGCTTCAGGGGTACTGAAGCTATGGTGCGTACATTTTGAGTGACATCCTCACCGGTTTCACCATCACCCCGGGTGGCGGCACGCACCAGCTTGCCATCTTCGTATAGCAGGCTGACAGCCAGTCCATCGAGCTTGGGCTCCGCTGCATAATCAACACATCCAATATCAAGCTTTTCCAGCACGCGGTGATCGAAATCTGCGAGCTCCTCATCCGAGAAGGCATTGCCCAGCGACAGCATGCGCACTTCATGCCGGACTTCACCAAAGGATTTAAGTGGGGGAGCGCCGACGCGCTGGGTCGGTGAATCGGGAGAAATCAGCTGTGGGTATTCAGCCTCGATGTCCTGCAGCTCGCGCAGCAACAGGTCATACTCGGCATCGGAAATCAGTGGGTCGTCTTTTGTATAGTAGCGGTAATTGTGTTCGTGCAGTTGTGTGTGCAGTTCATTGGCGCGCACGCGCACCGTTTTCGGTACCTTCATGATGCACGTTTAGACAACCGCTGCTGCAGTTGGCATGCAATAACCTCTTCGCGCATATGACCAATCGTCTGGTTTGTCAGGACGCTGTTGGTTGTGTCATAAAGCGTTCCATCAAGACTGTTTGCCAGTGCGCGGGCGGCTTCTACCATAGACTCAAACGCCTTGACCGCATCAACCTGTCCCGGCACCTGGATAAACAATACAAGGCCATCGGTAGTAAAATCCTGCATGGCAGAAAGATCAAAGGTGCCCGGTTCCCTGAGGCTTGCAAGCGAAAATACCAGTCGCTGCCGGCCGTCCTGCAACTCGAGACGATTGAAAATCTGCATCTCGCCATATTCAAGACCGGCATCAGCCATGGCACCCTGCAGGACCGGGCCGCGAAAGGGAACCCCTTGCGGTGCGAGCACATACAGGGAAAACACTTTATCGACGGCAGCAGGTTTTGGCCGGGTTGCCCCGATCTCGTACAGCGGCGGTGACTGCTCGCCCGGTGCATCATCAACAACCAACTGACCCAGTTTCTCCAGTTCTTTCTCGACCATGCCGTCAACAGTGACTCCCGCTTTACCGGACACGGCACCACGCATTCGCGCAGGTGGCCGCACCCTGCGTCGCAGTGACGAGGTCCTCAGCTTTCCCGGCAGCCAGGTCAGAAAAAAAATGCCGAGGACAATTCCGACACCGGCAAACAGCAGAATCCAGCGCATGTTTTCCATCTTGTAGACCTTTCTCCGGTTACCTTGTCATTGCACCCCAGGAGTACTTCCTCAGGATGGCTATGCCATCCTTCAGGGCGCGGCGAAGCGCGGCAATCTCATGAAGCCCGCTGCCAACTTCATGAGATTGCCGCGTCACTTCGTTCCTCGCAATGACGAAGGTTGTTTATCCGCGTCACTTCGTTCCTCAAGACGAGTAAATCAGAGCCCCCCTAGACTGCAACCAGTTCAACGGCCGCATCAACATCAACAGACACCAGGCGCGACACGCCCGGTTCGTGCATCGTCACACCCGTCAACTGATTTGCCATTTCCATGGTGATCTTGTTGTGAGTAATAAAAATAAACTGGATCTGATCAGACATCTTCCGCACCATGTCACAATAGCGACCGACATTCGTATCATCCAGCGGTGCATCCACCTCATCCAGCATGCAGAAAGGCGAAGGATTCAACCTGAAGATTGAAAACACCAGTGCAATCGCCGTCAATGCCTTTTCACCGCCGGACAGCAGGTGAATCGTACTGTTGCGTTTACCGGGAGGCCGCGCCATTACCGTAACCCCGGTGTCCAGCAGGTCTTCCCCGGTCAGCTCCAGATAGGCATGTCCGCCACCAAACAGCGTCGGGAAATTTTCCTGCAAACCGGTATTGACCTGCTCAAAGGTATCCTTGAAACGTGAGCGGGTTTCACGATCAATCTTCCCAATCGCATTTTCAAGCGTTTCCAATGCCTCGATCAAATCGGCATGTTGCGCATCCAGGTAAACCTTGCGTTTTGACTCTTCTTCAAACTCGTCAATGGCGGCCAGGTTAATCGGCCCCAGCCGGTCTATACGCCGCTCCAGTTTTTCAGCAAATTCAGTCCATGCTTCAACCGTGGCATTCTCATCCAGCTCGTCCAGTAACGGCTTGTAATCAAAACCGGCTTCGTTGATCTGCTCCAGCAGGGTATCGCTGCGCACCCTGACCTCCTGCCAGGCCATGCGGTCCTGCTCGATCTGCTCACGCTGGCTGGACACCGAGCGTTCCTTCCTGATGCGTTCCTGGTCCAGCTCACGTGTACCGTGCTCAATCTCTTCCACTTTCTTCCTGGCCGCGGACAGTTCTTCTTCCACCGTCATCCGGTTCGACATCAGCTCTTGCAGCTCGCGCTCCAGCTCAACGATCGGGGTATCGCCATGGCCGAGTATCGTATTGAGTTCGTCACGACGCATCGCCAGCTGGCTGCATTGCTCACGCATCCGTTCCAGTGCATGTTCCGTAGCCTCTTGTGTCGTGCGCAAGGATTCAGCACGCAAGGCAAGCTCATGCACACCTTGCTGATCACTGCTCGCCTGCTCACGCGCATCATCCAGCAGGCCACCCAGGTGCTGTTGCTTGCGGACCCGTTCTTCACGTTCCGAGGCAAGCGTCTCGATTTCAGACAAGGCCTGCTGCAGGCGCGTTTGTGCATCGGCATGTTCACGTGCATCGTCAGCCTGCTGGGTACGCAGTTCGTTCGACTCTTGCAAAACACTTTCACTGCGGCTGCGCTCCTGATCGAGCCGCGACGTGTCGGCTGCCAGGCGGGCCTGCAGGTCAGCAGCCTGGCGGTGTGCCTCGTTGTAGTCTGTTTGCAAACTGTCGCGCTCCGCCTCAGCATTCAGCAACTGTTCACGTGCCGCCGCTATCGAGGTGCGCAGGGTTTCAAGGTTGCCCGATTGCGCTTCGGATTGTGCCGTCAGCCCGGTGATTTCGCGTTCACGAGCCAGCACACCGGCATTTTCGTCGGTATCCCGCGCCACCCGCAGCCAGCTCTTGCCGACCCAGATACCCTCTTTTGTAATCACCGACTCATGTGTACCAAGCGTGGTGCGCATGGACAGGGCCTGTGACAGAGAATCGGCCACGGACACGCCATCCAGTAACGACGCCATCGTCCAGGGAGCCTGCACCTTGTCTGCCAATGGCGCACCCATGTTGCCGGCAGCGCCTGAAACGCCGGATGCCTGTGTGTCGAACAGTGCAACAGCACCCTCTTCCAGTCCGGTCAGCAGCTTTTCCGCATCATCCAGGCCATCCACGCAAACCGCTTCAAGATAAAAACCCAGCGCAGTTTCCACGGCATGTTCCCAGCCCGGCTCAACCTGTATCTGCTGTGCCAGGCGCGGGGCTGACTGCAATCCCTTCGATTTCAACCAGCCGGTCACCTGCTCGGAACGCTTGCCCAGTGCAGCATTCTGCAGGGTTTCCAGCGAGGCCAGCTGGCCGCGCGTATCATGGTGAATACTGAGTAAAGCCGACTGCTCCTGTTCCTGTTGCTGCAGGCCGTTACGTGTGTCGGAGATACGCCGGACCGCTGCATCCAACTCCACCTGGAAATCCGCCACGCCGGTTAGCCGGTCTTCACACTCAGCCGCCAGCTGTTCAATCTCCTGTTCAAGGGATCCGTCACCCAGGGACTGCTGTTCCTGGTCCATGCGCTGCAGCCGCTCATCGAGCTGCTGCCTGTGACGCTCAAGATGATCAAGCCGGGTGCGTTCAACCTGCGCCGACTGGGCATGTTCTGCTGCACGTTGATTGAATTCGTCCCATTCCTCCCGCCAGGCAAGCATGGCCTGTTCGGCATCTTTCAGCATGGTTGCGGACTGCTCTGCCTGCGCCTGCATGGCATCCAGCTCGGGGCTGATGGCTTCAAGGTCACGCGCCAGTTCATCCAGCCGGGAACTGTCAATAAGTATGTGCTCCTCGACTTCGCCCAGGGTTTTTTCAGAACGGGAAAGCTCCTGCTCCTGTTGCTGCCGTGATTCCCGGCTGTGCTGGATGGCCTGTTCAACGCGCGCCACATCTGCACCCAGTTTGTAGTACCTGCCCTGCACGGTATTGAACGCGTCATTGGCCCCGGTGAGGCTTTCGCGCAGTTTTTCCAGTTCAGCTTCGAGACTGCGCTGTGCCGCCAGCTCGGCCTCCATGGCCAGTTCACGCTCATGGATCTGCTGCTGGCGTTGTGTGCTTTCTTCATGCATTGCGTGATAGCGCAGTGACAGCAATTCCGCCTTGACCTGGCGTTCTTCTTCCTTGAGCTCCTTGTAGCGCTCCGCTGCCCGCGACTGTCGCTTCAGTTTAGAAAGCTGTTTATCAATTTCTTCGAGCAGGTCATTCAGTCGATCCAGGTTTTCACGCGTATGACGGATACGTTTCTCGGTCTCACGCCGGCGTTCCTTGTATTTTGAGATACCGGCCGCCTCTTCCAGGAATGCGCGCAAGTCATCCGGCTTGGCTTCGATCAAGCGGGATATCGTGCCCTGCTCGATAATCGAGTAACTGCGCGGACCCAGTCCGGTGCCGAGGAAGATATCGGTGATATCACGACGCCGGCAACGCGTATTGTTCAGAAAGTAATTGGACGTCCCGTCGCGGGAAACCTGGCGGCGAATGGAAATTTCGCTGAACCCGGCGAATTCACCACCGATGGTGCCATCGGAGTTATCGAACACCAGTTCAATGCTGGCGTGTCCGACCGGTTTACGGGCACTCGAGCCGTTGAAAATGACATCTGCCATGGACTCGCCACGCAGCGTCTTGGCCGAACTCTCGCCCATGACCCAGCGCACGGCGTCGATGATATTCGACTTGCCACAGCCATTCGGGCCAACGACGCCAACGAGATTACTGGGGATATAGATCGTGGTCGGATCGACAAAGGATTTGAACCCGGCCAGCTTGATTTTGGTCAACCGCATGGACGGCTAGCCTACCCGAATAAGGCCTAAAAATACAAGCTTTTGTTATTCTCCGGCACTTGCACACACCATCTTGTGCCCGTACCCTTTAGCCCATGTCAACCTTACCGAGCAAGGATCTGGACACCTTTCCCAGTCCACACCCCGGCCGTGATTACACCATCCGCATCCGGGTACCCGAATTCACCTGCCTGTGCCCGAAAACCGGCCAGCCGGACTTCGCCATCCTGCACCTTGAATACATCCCTGACCAGTTGTGCCTCGAGCTCAAGTCCCTGAAGCTGTACGTCTGGTCATTCCGCAATGAGGGCGCATTTCACGAAGACGTGACCAACCGCATACTCGATGACCTGGTTGCGGCCTGCCAGCCACGTTTCATGCGCCTGCGGGCCGAATTCAATGTGCGTGGCGGACTTTATACCGATGTGGTTGCCGAACACCGCCAACCGGGCTGGACCCCTCAGCCGACAATAGATATATCATAAGTTGCTGTTATTATTATATTTATTACCCTTATTAGACGTTGTATTTCTCGCGCAAAGACGCAAAGCCGCTAAGAAAACCACTAAAATTCTTTGCCACACGACTACATGGATGTAGGAGGTAGAGCACCATTAGTAGGTGCTTTAAGCGTCGCAGGAGCAGTTACCGAGAGCACATAGAGATTTCGAGAATTCATGTCTTTCCTGGCGTCTTTGAGTCTTTGCGTCTTTGCGCGAGTTGTTTTTTTTCAAATGGAAACTATCTCTAGATCACCCATGATCCAAAAAAGTGCATGACACTCAGCCTGGGCATCGATATCGGGACCTCGGCCTGTCGCGGCTGCGTCATCGATGCTGAAGCCCGGATACTGGCAGAAACCCGTGTCTCGCTACCTGCCCCTGAGCGCAAGGGCCCTGCCATCGAACAAGACCCTGAATGCTGGTGGCAGGCACTCACGGAAACCCTCGATGAGTTAACAGGCAGGGTCCCGATGGCCTCCATTGAGGCCATCAGCATCGACGGCACCTCGGCAACCCTGCTCTGTTGTGATGCCACGGGCATACCCGTATCCCCGGCATTAATGTACAACGATGCACGCGCAATCAGCGAAGCAGAGCAACTGGCCCACATCACCCCTGGCGATAGTGCCGCCCACGGTGCCAGCGCCAGCCTGGCAAAACTGCTGTGGCTGGTACAGTCTCCTGCCGGGAAACAGGCCCGTTACGCACTGCACCAAGCCGACTGGCTGCTCGGTCGCCTGTGTGGCCGCTACGGGGTCAGTGATGAAAACAATGCCCTGAAACTCGGCTACGACATTATCCGGCGTCGCTGGCCGGACTGGCTGGCACAGTTGGATATCCCCCGGTCGCTGTTTCCGGAGGTGGTTCCGGCTGGCCAGGCCATTGGCCGGCTGAGTGATGAATGGTGCCAGCGCTGGGGATTCTCTGCAGGAACACGAGTGATCAGCGGCACGACCGACAGTACAGCGAGTTTCATGGCAGCGGGGGCCGGGGCGGGTGAAGCCGTCACGTCTCTGGGCAGCACGCTGGTATTGAAAGTGCTGTCTGAACAACCGGTATTTTCCCCGGTAAACGGCATCTACAGTCACCGCCTCGGCAATCACTGGCTGACCGGTGGCGCATCCAACAGCGGCGGCGCGGTGTTACAAAGCTATTTCAGCGTGGATGAAATCAGGCGGCTGACGACATTGCTGCAACCGGACCGGCCAACCGGGCTGGACTACTACCCACTGGTCTGCGCGGGAGAGCGCTTTCCGGTAAATAACCCGCAACAGGCACCGCGAATGGAACCACGCCCGGCTGAAGATGCCGTTTTCTTTCAGGGCATGCTGGAAGGGATCGCAGAAATTGAAAAAACCGGCTACCGGCGGCTTGCGGAACTGGGCGCACCCTGGCCAAAGAAAATCATCACCACCGGGGGCGGCGCCGCGAATAGCGCCTGGCGTACAATCCGCTCCAGGCGATTGGGAATCCCGGTGGTTGCTGCCGAACATATGGAAGCC
>DAOVYA010000040.1 GCA_030635865.1 Gammaproteobacteria bacterium
CCCCCGGGGGGGAAACCAACCACAGGGGATTGCGGCCCCATTGGAATGAACCTGACATCATTCAAGATCAGGTACCTGTTGCCGATTCTTCAGGGGTATTAGGCATATGCGGTTACGCATGCATGCGCTTATTTGTAATAAGGAATTTTATGGATAACAACCCACAGCATGCACACCTGGACGTGCATCGACCGACCCGACTGATTCTGGCTGGCCTGGGCACAGCCGTTGTCTACGTATTGTCCGCTGAACTGGGCCTCCAGCTGGCCGTGGTACACAACCACGTCAGCGCCGTGTGGCCGCCCAGCGGCATCGCCCTGGCAGCATTATTGATATTCGGCACTCGCCTCTGGCCCGCTATCACGGTCGGCGCATTTATTGTGAATGTCATGGCCAACCTGCCGGCAGCTGTGTCCATCGGTATCGCGATGGGCAATACCCTGGCTGCCCTGGCAGGCGCGCTACTGGTACTAAAACTGGTCAGGAACGAAAACCCGCTGGATACCCTGCGCGGGCTGCTGATCCTGTTCGGCGGCGGACTGCTTGCGGCCATGATCAGTGCGACGGTCGATGCAATCACCTTGCTGGATGCCGGACTTGCAGCCAGATCGGCCTTTGCTACCACCTGGTTTACCATGTGGCTGGGTGATAGCGGTGGCATCCTGGTGTTCACTCCTCTGCTGCTGGCATGGAAACAGCCGCCACGGATGAACTGGTCCGTTCTGCGCGTGCTTGAAGCAGTATTACTGCTGATATGCACACTGCTGGTTGCGCAACTTGCCTTCGGACGCAATTCGGGGCTGGCAACCAATCATTCCCCGTTGGCATTCCTGTCCCTGACCCCGCTAGTCTGGGCCGCAATGCGTTTCGGCAAGCACGGTGCCACCGCCTGTCTAACCCTGGTCGCGGCAAGTGCCGTCTGGGGGACCATCGGAGGTAGCGGACCCTTCATGCACGCTGACATGAATGAATCACTACTGTTATTGCATGCGTTCATGGGGGTGGCATCGATCTCCACCCTGTTATTAACCGCAAGCCTCAATGAGCGCCGGCATACCCAGAAGCTTCTGGATCAGAATCACAAGGACAAGGCCAACAGTCTTGGCGAGATCCTCGAACATTCACTCAATGAGATTTACATGTTCGACACGCTGTCACTCAGGTTTGTGAACGTCAATCAGGGTGCGCGTGACAACCTCGGCTACACGATGGAGGAGCTGCAACAACTAACACCCGTGGATATCAAACCGGACCATACCTATGAGTCGTTTTGCAAAATAATCGAGCCCTTGCTGAACGGCACGGCTCAACGCCTGCAGTTTGAAACCGTGCACTGCCGCAAGGATGGCTCCCGCTATCCGGTCGAAGTCAATCTGCAACTTTCCAAACCCGGCGCCAAACAGGTGTTTGTTGCGATAATCCTCGATATTACCGAGCGCCATACCACGCAGGAGAAACTGGACCACATGGCGCACCATGATGCGCTCACCAACCTGCCCAACCGGCTCCTGTTCGGTGACCGGCTCAAACACGCCCTGCGACATCAGCAGCGTACCCGGCGCCAGCTGGCGCTGATGTTCCTGGATCTTGACGGATTCAAAAATATCAATGACTCGCTCGGCCACCCGGCAGGCGACGACTTGCTGAAGCAGGTCGCAAAACGCCTGCTGTTCAGCGCGCGCCAGGATGACACGGTCGCGCGCCTGGGGGGCGACGAATTTACGATTATCCTGGAGGACCTGGATAAACAGGATAATGTGCAGGAGATTGCGGACAGGATTCTTGATTCACTCTCCAATCCGTTCGATGTGGCCGAGCGGGAAGTCTTTCTGAGCGCCAGTATCGGTATCAGTATGTATCCACAGGACGGCAACGATGTCACCGCGCTGATGAAGCATGCTGACGTTGCCATGTTCAAGGCCAAGAAAGACGGCGGTAACAAGTACCAGTTCTACCTTGCCGATATGACCGTTGCCGCCAACAAACTGCTGGCCCTGGAAACCGATCTGCGTCATGCCGTGGACAGGGATGAATTTGAGGTGCACTTTCAGCCACAGGTGTCGCTCGAAACTGACCAGATCGTGGGGCTGGAGGCATTACTGCGCTGGCAACACCCGCAGCATGGCCTGGTGCTGCCGAACATGTTTATACCTGTTGCCGAAGAAGCCGGCCTGATCGAGTCAATCGGCGAATGGGTCATGCGTGCCGCCTGTGTGCAGGCCAGGGCATGGCAGGATGCAATGGGGATCAGAATACCCGTTGCAGTAAATCTGTCAGGTCAGCAGATAAATGACAGACTGGTACAGACTGTCGGTGACATCCTCGCGGCAACCGGCCTCGAGCCGCGCCACCTGGAACTGGAAATCACCGAGAGCTGCATCATGGACCAGGCCGCCACCACCATCGGATATCTGCGTGAACTACGTAAACTTGGCGTGCATCTGGCAGTTGATGACTTTGGTACCGGGTATTCATCGATGAATTACCTGAAGCGTCTCCCGATCAACACACTAAAAATCGACCGTTCCTTTGTACGCGATGTCCCGCAGGACGGCAACGATGCAGCCATCATCCAGGCCATCCTCGCGCTCGGTCATACTCTGAATCTGATCGTTATCGCCGAGGGTGTTGAAACGACCGAACAACGCGCTTTCCTGATCGAACATGGTTGTGATGCAATGCAAGGCTTTTTGTTCAGCCGACCGCTGCCTGCCGAAGAGATTGAGCAGTTACTGTCTTCTGCAAAACCGGGCCTGATCCTGGCCCGGTAACGGGCCAATCGCCATCCCGTTAATCTTCAATGATCTTCGGTTTTTTTCAGGAAAACCGTGGTCTGCTCCCTGTTGTTTGTCCCTGTTATTCCCGCACCGGGGTCAAGACAGCGAAAAAAACGGCCGATCGTAACCGTAGCAATCCCGGCACACAGTGAAGCGGGGACACAGCCATGGGCGACCGTAACGTCGACAAGGAGCATCAAGTTAATGAACCGCATCTTCGCCGGGCTTCTGGCCGCGACTATCGGGCTCGCAGGTCTGGCCGAGACGCCCGCTCGCGCCTCGGAACCGGTTACCTGTACATTTGCGTTGTGCCGCAGTTTGACGCCCGGCAAACACACCGCGTGTGGAGACCGCTGCTTACGGCGCTGGAGGCACGGACCGGCCCCTGGCCGGGAATAACCCTGTTCACGGCACCCTGAGCTTAAGTAAGTGCCATTCGTGTCAGATCCTGGTTTTCCGTTCAGGTGCAAGTCAAGACGAGCCCCTTTTCTTCTTCCGGCCGTTACGTGTTTTCCGACAGTTGCGCTGCCATGGCCTCGATCTGCTCACGCGTCAGGGTGCCGGGAATGTACCTGCTACCCCAGTCGATCATCGCCGACAACACCGGCCGCAGGTCGCGGCCCTTCTTCGTCAGATGATACGCGTAGCGCACCGGGCGGTCCTGGTAACGGGATTTCTCGATAACCCCGGCCGCCAGCAAGCGCTTCAGGCGTTCGGCAAGGATATTGGTCGGAATGCCCTCGGGTGAATTCTGGAACTCTGTATAGGTCGTCTTGCCCAGCAGCAGGTCACGCACCACCAGCAGGGTCCATTTGTCACCCAACAGGTCGAGGCTGCAGGCCACAGGGCATGGTGAACGCCCGTCCACACACACCTCTTTTCCGGGATTTTTTTGATCAATCATGTGCTTAGCCTAGCACCGAATAAGTCACTTGTAAATTGAAAGTTACTAGGGTAGACTCTAGTCACTTGCTTATTGCAAGTTACATAAATCCCAATATACCCAGGAGTCAGCCACATGGAAATCGAACTTTATTACACCCCACGCACCCGTTCCGTCCGCCCGCGCTGGCTGCTGGAAGAACTCGCGGCACCCTACAGCCTGCGACTGGTCGACCTGTTCGGAGGTGAAAGTAACCCGATACACCCTCTCGGCAGCGTCCCCGCCGTCAGGATCGATGGCGAGACCCTGATCGAATCAGGCGCCATTTGCCACTGGCTGGCCGACTGTTTCCCGGAGAAGAACCTGGCACCGGCCACGACTGATCTGCAGCGGGCCCGTTATGAACAATGGATGCTCTTCACCCCGGCGACGCTGGAACCCCCTGCCTTTGACGTACTGATGCACACACAGATCCTGCCGGAGAAAAAACGCGTCGAAGCCATCGTGCCCTACGCGACCGAGCGCTATCAGCAGGTGCTGAAAATACTTGCAAAAGAACTGGATCACGATGGCTACCTGCTGGGTGAGCAATTCACCGCAGCAGACATCATGATGACAACCACGCTGACCTGGCTGCCCGAGTTACTCGAAGAATATCCGCCATTACTGGCCTATACACAGCGCACCACGGCCCGCCCGGCCTACCAGCGCGCGATTCAACCCATCGACGAAGCCGCCTGACAGGAATCACAGACAAGCGAGGTGACCTATGACAACGTTAACAATGCAATCCTGTGAATGCCGCATCCGTACCTGGTCACTACTGCTGCTGGCATGGGTGATCGGCACCGTAGTACTGGCAGCCAGTGGCGCACTGGCAGCAAACGACCTGCTGATGCCGGTATTGATTTTCATTCCGGTAGCCGGGTTTGCGCTGGCCTGGCGGACCAACCCGACCTTCCGGTCGATTGTACTGTCGCTGGATACCGGGATGCTCGTAATCCTGCACAGCTGGCGCATGCTCGGGCTCGGCTTCCTGTTTCTGTATGCCTATGACGTATTGCCGGGACTGTTTGCCTGGCTGGCAGGCCTGGGCGATGCAATGGCCGCGGCGGGCGCGACCCTGATCGGCATCAAGCTGCTGCGTGGCAGCGAGGTATCAAAACAGGCGCTGCTGAGGTGGAACAGCTTCGGCTTGCTGGATTTCCTGATTGCCGTCACAGTGGGTACGGCACTGCGATCGGATTTGCTTGGGAGTGGCATTACAACCGATCAACTGGCATTCCTGCCGCTGAGCCTGGTACCGACGCTGGTTGTACCGTTCTATATGATCACGCACCTGATCATCTTCCTGCAACTGCGAGTAAAAGCGTAAAAGGGGACGGAGGGAATAAATATTAATCCCTCCGTCCCCTTATTCACTGCGAAGACAAGTGAGTCAGATCAAACCTGGTATGGCAGACACCGCAACGCAGAGCGGTTGGTTCGACATTTCCCCATCTCAGGCGATCCTGATACGTACCACGTTCATGATCTCGAACACCATGCCACCCACTGTTTCACTACTTGAATAATAGGTCAGGTTAACGCGCTGGCCCTTGATATTCCTGTAGGCCTGTTTGCGTTTGAATCTGAAGGGAGCCGTGCAACCCTCGATCATGAGCGTATTAACAATCCACTCACCCTCGGTTCTTTGCACATGCGATGTCACCGTGAGCATGTCAGAGTGAACAAGCTGCCGGTGCTTTTTCAGTAATTTTTCCGGATTCGTTTTCATTAGCGTTACAACCCGTCATTATAGGGTATGAACGTTCTTTGAACCGCATCATTCATCCGGGCGGCGAACTGATCAACACGAGCGAAATGTTTCTGTTTAAGCCGCGCACCCAGCACGGTTTGCTGCTCGGCAACAACCTCCAGCATGTCTGTGCGCATCTCCTCCCTGTTAAGCGTCTCATCCAGCTCGACAAGGGCTTTATCAACAGCCAGCCAGGTGGCCAGTCCTGCAGCGACACCGCACAGAACCGCCACCGGTCCTGTCGGGGCACACAGCGTGACACCAAGCCCGGCGGACAATGCAGTCGATGCGCCCTTCTTTGCAAGCGTCTTTGAGACAACTGCCGTGCCGGCATAGAAAGATTTCTTGGCGGCTACTTTGCCGACAACGGCAGCAGCTGTTTTCTTGGCCAGCACCTTGCTGGCTACGATCCCTGCACCGACACCGCTGGTTACCGCGGCAGAAGCCCTCAGCTTGTCACGATCCAGCTCTGTGAGCGGGGCAAGATCGACCCTGCCGATATCGCAAGGGGCGTAATCGATTTCAGTTGTAAGGGACTGAACCGTGTTGACGAACCGTTCAGCAGACATATTTCCGATTTTACTGTCGAGATTGTCCAGCCGGGTTGCAAAATCACTGCGCACAAACAGGTAATCCTCAAGCTTATCACTCATGGCTGTCGTTACGTCTTCGGCGAATACCGCCGCGAGACGCTGGTATTCGCCAACGACTGTGAAGTACCAGTCGAGATAGTCATCGACACCTGCCTCGATGTCCGCAAAGACAGGGGCGAGACCCTGATCGATGCCTGTGTCGACTTCATCAATGGCACTTTGACGTTCGTTGGCTACCCGCTCGTCCAGTTTTAAAATCAGTCGTGCGCGACTGGCTTCATCGGGTTTACAGGCGTCGCTCACCGCTTCCCCGGTAACTTGCGGACCAACTTCGCTCAGCTTGCCTTCGTTTAGCTTGATAGATGCGTAAAAGAACGGCAGTGCCAGTATGATAATGGTCAGCAAAAAGCTGCGAGAGAAAGTGCTTTCCGCCTTGCGCCCGGCACGCCTCCCCTCCTGTTTATCAAGCAATACACTGATGCCAAGTAGCAGGGCGGTATAAAGCCAGGCCACCGTGACTGCCCGCAGCAGGAAAAAAGACCAGGCAATGATTTTAGCGGTCACATCTGGCAAGTTCGGTATGACGAGTTCCGAGAGATGCCAGGACAGCGCTTCAAAGGCCGCCAATGCACCCGCGCTTACACCCCATAGCAAGCAACCGGCTGTCTCACTCAACTGTGTAAAAGCCTGCCCCGCGACCTGGGACCAAAGCAGGTGCCGCGTGTCTTGCGACCCGACAATAAAGAAGTCAAACGCCATTATGGCACCGGACAAAACGATGCCGTTGATGAAAAAGAGTGGCCAGCGCCTGGCAACAATACCCCGGTGCCGGTCCTTGATATCACCTTTCAGCCGTCGTATGACCGGCCCCACAATCAATGACAGGAATATTCCGTCAATAACGAGCAGATACCAGTGTAACGGTGATAAACGGGAGACCAGGGCAAGCATAATCCAGGCGAGGAATATCGAAACGACGACCTGGATGCCCCTGGTCACACCACCCTTCCACAGCAATGCCCGCACCCGGCTCTCCGGTTTGGCGGCACCGGCAAGCACCAGGCGCCGACGGAACAGCAGGTACTCCGTGCGGTACTGCCAGATGGGAAAGGCGACCAAAACGACAAACGCAAAAACAATCCAGCACGGCGCCGGTGTAACAACCCTGGTGATTAACAGGAGAATACCTGCGGCCAGGACCATACCCAGGGTGCGCAGTATTAACAGGCGATAACGCTGCCACCAGGATTTGGGGGGCAGATCACCCGGTTGGTTCTGCTGTGATTGCATGTCTGAATAATTTAACGGGTGTCGATCTTGTTCAAGGAATAAGCGGGATCAGACACTATCGATGTTCACCCGGCAGAATAAACGGGGTCAGATCCTAGTTGTTGCTTATATTAGGGAAAACTAGGATCTGACCCCTGTTTTTTGCTCTTCTCCTCATATGCTTTTTGTCTCTCGGCCGTCTTCTCATCCTCTCGCTGCTTGGCTTTGATGCGCTGCTTCAGCCGCTGATCGATATACTCCGCAAGCTCTTCTAAAAGCTGGAGGTCGGTATCTAGGCTGGTGTTGGCGACAAGGCCGGGTATTTACAACCCGGACGAGAATAACCGACCACTGATACCGACCTCCAGCACAGTTGCTGAAAGTAATATAATCTTTAGAAAGTAATAGAACCTTTAAATGGGGTCAGATCCTATTTGTTGGTTATATTAGGGAAAACTGGGATCTGACCCCTGTTTTTTTACGAGCTTCCTGTTTTTGAACCTGAACAGCAGAATTCCGCCACTGTTACACCCATCTTTTTCTCCTGTTACGTCACTGAACCCTAACGCGTTATCGTTACATGTTGAAAAGTATCCGGTATTCTCCGAGTCAGGTACAGCGGAAACCCGGCCGGATCAAAAAATGAGTCAAACGCATACTGGCGCACAGGCGGAACAACGGCTGCTATGGGCCATGCTGCTGACCGGTGGCTTTATGCTGGTCGAAGTAGCCGGCGGCCTGATTTCAGGATCGCTCGCACTACTCGCGGATGCCGGGCACATGCTCACCGATACCACTGCCCTGGCAATGGGCTGGTTGGGTGCACGCCTGGCACGACGGCCTGCGGATCAGTTGCGCTCCTACGGTTATCACCGGACCCAGGTGCTTGCGGCGCTGCTGAACGGCATTGGCTTTATCGCTCTGGTGATATGGATCGTCATCGAAGCCTGGAGCCGTTTCCGGGAACCGGTGGCTATTCTCGGCGGGCCGATGCTGGCTGTTGCGATCGCCGGTCTGGCGATCAACGGCATCGCTTTCAGGATGCTCCACGGCGAGCATCAGCACGACCTTAATATAAGGGCCGCGGCGTTACACGTCATCGGTGATCTGCTCGGGTCCGTTGCCACCATCGTCGCCGCTATCGTGATACTGATGACCGGTTGGACGCCCATCGATCCCTTGCTTTCGGTTTTTGTGGCCCTGCTGATCACTGTCAATGCGGTGCGTGTTGTGAACCAGTCAGTGCATATCCTGCTGGAAGGCACACCACCGGATGTCGACGTCAACCTGATTCGACACGAGCTGATTGAGGAGGTGCCCAATGTCACGGACGTGCATCATGTACACGTCTGGTCCATTACGCCGGAACGACCTGTGCTGACGATGCATGTCACCGTAGCGACGCTGGATAACTACAGCGCGACACTGCACAAGATTCAGGCATGTCTGGCGGAACATTTCGGGATCGAACATGCCACCGTACAAATCGAGCACGAAAAATGCGCTGACGATCTGGTGGTCAAGGGGAAAGCCTGAATTCACTTCGAAGGGAAAGGTGCTTACACCGTATCCCAGTAGTTGCTCGCCGACTGGCGGGCCTCCTTCAGCGAGGTCAAGCCCTCCTCCACCCACTCCGAGACATTGTGGTTGAAGACCTCTACCCGCCACAACCCCGTGTCCGGCAACTCCATATACACGGCGAGCCAGGTGTCATCCAGGCGTTCTTCATAGGTGCCATCCAGACGTTTGGTCACTGCTTCATCATTCACCATGTCCTGAACCCTCCATTGATTTGAAAAAAGACGTTGGAGTCGCTTGAAATCTCCAGCCCCTGAAGAAGCGGGCGAACAGGCGGTCTTTCAGTTTCAACCGCTGCTTCTTAAGATCCTCTATGGTTTGGTCAGCGACGCGCTGACCCAACTCTTCGATCCTCCGTCTGATTGCGTATACAGGCAAGACATACGCCGAGTTCGCCGGAGACGACTGGACCGGCTGGGTGGCCGAGCACGACAACCTTCTGGTCCTCCACACCCTCTCCAAGGCGTTCGGTCTGGCCGGTGCGCGCGTCGGATACGCCATCGCGTCCCCGGAGACGGCCGCTGAGCTTCGACGCCGCCAGGATCCGCTGCCGCTCGCGGCCCCGTCGGTCGCGCTCGCTCTGGCCGCGCTCGCCGATCCTC
>DAOVYA010000044.1 GCA_030635865.1 Gammaproteobacteria bacterium
ATGACGCTCTGGTGCGTTGTCTTGAGATGCTCCCTGCCATGAATGTCCAGTTCCAGGGGCTGCCCCTCACGCATGCGCAGCACGTGCTCATGCAACGCACGATAAGGCTTCAGGTCCGACATGTTGGCCGGGGACAGCTCTGACTCCTTTACGGTCGGCAGGATACCGATCATCAATAAATGCGTTTGCATCTCTTCTGCAACCCGCATGCACTGCCGCCAGGTCTCGCCAAGGCTGGCCTCCAGCCGACTGAGAGCCGAGCCCCACAAATGCTGTGGATGGTCGTTCAGTTCGATATTGAAACGTGCCAGCTCCGGCACAACCATGGGATTGTTGAGGCGCTCAAGAAAAACATCATTGACTGGTGCCGGCTGCGCCTCGTCGTCAATCAACCAGGCCTCCAGTTCAAAACCAGCCATCCGGGCGCGGGGAGAAAAGATATTGGAGCGGAACCACTCGACCAGCAGCTCGGTTTCTTCACGCAAGCGCTGCGCATACTCCTCAAAATCCTGCGGAGTAAAATGCGACTCTTTGATTTCCTGGCCCATATCCGGTTAGCGGTCCCGTCTATCAGTGGTTTTAACTCACTGCATATTAATCACAACCCGGTTGACGGCCTCCAGCCGTTCCGGTGTACCAATATCAAACCAGCTCCCCTGGTAATGTTCGCCGCTAACGCGGCCATCATCCATCGCCTGTCTTAATACGGGTGCCAGCGGGAAGGCACCGGGTGTGCAGTCTTCGAAAAGCCCGGGGCTGTACACACCGATGCCGCTGAAGGTCAGCATTGCCGGACCATGCTGCGATACCCGCCCCGCTGACAGCGAGAAATCACCGTGTGGATGATGCTCCGGATTATCGACCAGCACCAGGTGCGCCAGGCCCTCTATCCGGTCAGGCAGTTCAGCGAGGGGGAAGTCAGTCCAGATATCGGCATTCAAAACAAGAAAGGGATCGTCACCCAGTAACGGCAAGGCATTAAAGATACCGCCGCCGGTTTCCAGTGCAGGAGGCGTCTCGGGTGAATAGCGGATCTCGACACCATAGGCATTGCCATCCCCCAGTGCCGCCACGATCTGCTCGCCCAGGTGTGCATGATTGATCACCAGTTCGTGAAAACCGGCCTGCACCAGGGTGTGTATGTGATGCTCGATCAGTGTCTGGCCGCCAATACGCAGCAACGCTTTCGGGGTGTCATCCGTCAGGGGACGCATGCGTTCACCCCGCCCGGCAGCAAGAATCATGGCTTTCATAATTTAATAGTACCGGATTGTTTCCTGTAAAATAGAACTCTCATTTCAAAACACCCCGCGCAGTACCGCAATGACCCATATCAATGCACTTGCAATAAAGCCGAACAGTGAGAAATTCATCAGCGTGCGCCAGCCACTACCCATTGAACGCAGGATTTTCATGTCCTGCACATAGATGGTTTCACAGGCACCGTTGCCCTCATCCTCACGGGTGATACTGGTTCCCCTTGAGAAACCCCGGTCATTCGAATAATTGGCCAGCCAGCCACGGATATGCACCTGGTCTCCTATACGCACTTTTTTGATCGTATCCCGGACCAGGGAATCAACAGCAAGCAGGTGATTATTGGACATCCTGTTTGGCCTGAACTGCTCCCAGGCTTGCTGGTCACCGGTAGTGAAGTTACAGGTAAATTCACCATTCCAGAACCTGAATTTGTTCAAATCAGGCCCCCGTACATTATCTCCCCACAACACGCAGATATCAGCCACATTTAAATGATCATTCCAGAGCCGGTGCACGCTGTAATTTCCATCATGGTGCTCATAGGACACAACCAACCCCTTGAGATCATATGAAAATTGCGGGCTGACCTTGTAGCGGACCCCTCTCTGACTGATCTGAAATGGCGGCTCTTTCACCGCTTTCTGGGCAGGCATCTCCGCGAGATCCGATGCTACTGGCATGTTGACGGGAAAATCATTCCGATGCCAGCAGGAAATCAGCAATAAAGTAGAACAGAGATAGAAAACGATTGCATTCAGCGTCTTTAAAGGAGACGAACGCTGCATGTTGGTCAGGAAACCCGGTCCTGCATATTCTGCGCTACCAGCTCTGCAAACAGATTAATGTGCGCCGGATGATCGTTCAAACAGGGAATATAGTCATACGTCTCGCCGCCCGCCGCCTGGAAGGCAGCGCGATTTTCAATGGCAATTTCCTCCAGCGTTTCCAGGCAATCTGCACTGAACCCGGGACAGACAAGCTGCACGTTCCTGGTTCCCTCTCTTGCCAATACTGCCAGCTGTTCACAGGTGTAAGGCTGTAACCATTGTTTCGGGCCCAGTCGTGACTGGTAGGTCAGGCACCATTGGTCTGCAGAAAGTCCAAGGGCCTCTGCCAGCAACCGGGCCGTCTCTTCACATTCACCGGCATAGGGATCACCGGCCTCTACATAGTCCTGCGGTATGCCGTGAAATGACATTACCAGTTTATCCGGGCTGCCATGTGCCGACTGGAACTGGCGGATACTTTCGGCCAGCGCATTAATATAGGTCGGGTGCTGGTAGTAGCGGTCAACATAGCGGAGTTGCGGCTGCCATTCGCCATCCTGCAAGGCGGCGGTTACGGCATCATGCACAGCCGCTGTCGTAGTGTCTGAATACTGCGGATAGAGCGGCAGTACCAGGATGTCTTGCACACCAGCAGCACGTAACTCATGCAGGCCTGCTGCAATACCCGGATTGCCATAGGTCATGGCAAGCACCACCCTTGTGTCACTACTGCGCCGGTCGAGTTCTGCCTGCAATGCCTGCTGCTGCCGTTTTGAAATAGCCAGCAGCGGTGAACCTTCCGCCGTCCAGACCCTGGCATAGGCGGCGGCCGTGCGTTTCGGACGGGTTGGCAGAATCACGAGGTTCAGCACCAGCCACCAGGGGAGGCGCGCCATTTTCACCACGCGCGGATCCCAGAGAAACTCCCTGAGATAGCTGCGTACATCCGCAACCGATGGAGAATTCGGCGTACCCAGGTTGACGAGTAACACCCCTTGCGTGCCCGAACCGCTTTTACCTTGCATACTCATTCGCTTGCACTACGTCTAGTCTCCGAACAATGGTGCAATGTCCTGCTCACGTACCGGCTGCTGTAAAACCGCATACAGCGTAAACAATGCGCTTAACTTTTCGACGAATTGCCGTTCACGCCTGTCCACCAGCACAATCACGCGCGCATCCGGTGCATATTTCTGCAAACTATACAGAAATACATCCAGGTTGCTGACATTAACGCCTGCATAATTATTACCATAGCCGTAATAGAACTCCGCGACCACGTAATCAGGCGAATGTTGCTTTAATGCACTAATGGCCTTTCTCATGGACGCCAACCTGACTTCCCTGATCTCCAGCTGTTTGTACAAGCGTGAAAAATCCGGGTGTGCGGGAGACTCGACGATTGAGAACAGCGTTCTTGCAGACATCCGGTTATTCAGCGTAGAACCTGACGTCGCTTACACCGGGGAATGCCATCAACACCGCGTTGATCCTGGTGTATTCCACCTCCCCCAGGCCACCGAGAATGTAGAGCACGCCATCCTGCGCCACCATGCGCATTACGGCACGGTCCAGCACCTGCGTATAACCGGCATCCACCAGCTCCACGACTGCTTCGGCAAGCAGCAGCTTTGCCGCCGCAACCTTCCTGGACGGGTCTAATGCTGCCACTGCAAGGTGGTTGTAGACCCGGCCCCTTGCCTGACCGGGTTCATCACTACGCAGGGAACTGCAGTCCTTCTTTCCCTTCACAATCAGTCTGCGCTTGGCATTACCCGTGGCCGGTTTACCGCCACACTCCCTGTCCTTTTCCGGCACAACCGCGCTGCCGGCCTGTGTCTCGCGTTTTATTCCCGCCGATTCCAGCACCAGCCCATCAATCACCGTGGCATGCGCCGAATTTTCGACCTCGCCTGTTATAACGATAGTATTTCCGAAACGGGTCACCTGTACATGTTTCGCGACTGGCCCGGTTTCCTGATCCAGAAGGCTGTAAACCCTGGCTGCAAATACGCGGTCCTGTGCTGCAGGGGACAGTTGCTTACCACCGGGTTCATTAAAAAAGCCCCCTTCAGCCTGGATTGAACCGGACAATGTCACTATCCCGGACAACAGTGTCCAGGCAAGAATGGATTTCCTTAACATGCGTATTGTTTACTCCGGGTCGGGTGAGTCGACAGTGTAGCGGAATGTTTAAGGCATTGGCTTCGCGTATGAAGGCCCTGGGCTTGGAAAAAACAAAATAGCAGCAGTAACCAGGGGTACCCCTGTCTGTCCCTGTTTTTACCTGTTTTCTCCTGTTTTTATTTCCCCCCTGTTTTCCCGGCCGGTTTGCCGTGACTGCCTGCCGCTTACCGTCGTGAGACCGGACGTAGCCGGCCTGGATGTGGATGTATAAGTGTATGTTTTATTGATGTAATTAACCCAGAACCGGGGATCGCCATCGCCGGGGTTGCGACTCAGGTTGTTGGTTCTGCTGCCGATAATGGATAAAGGGGTAATTCATGTCGTCAGGGGCCAATCAGCAAAACCGTCAGCGTACTTTCCATGAACTGGAGCACGAACTCTACTTGCGCGAGTTCGAGATTCAGTTACTCAAGGAAACCTCTGAGGCGGTAAGCAGCCATCTCCATCTCGACCAGCTTTTCCAGCTGGTCGTAGAGCGCGCCCGTGACCTGATCCAGGCAGAAACCGTGCTGCTTCCCGTCATTGACCGGGACTGCAAGCAATACACCTACGCGGCCGGTTGCGGGAAAAATGCGGACGAGATCGTGGGCGAGAGCCTGCCCCTGGAATACGGCATCTGTGGATGGGTATGGCGACACAACCGGCCATGGTGGACGGGTATCCTGGATGAACTGGAGCCGGAAGAGCGCAATCGCTGGGAACAGGAAGCCGGAACGGTCATCATGGTACCGCTGGGCGGGAAAAAACATTTCATGGGAGGCATCTCCGGAATCAACAAGATCGGAGCCGATAATTTCAGCAAGCGCGATCTTGACCTGTTGACCCTGTTCGCCAGCCAGGTTTCCATTGCCCTGGAAGTTGCCATGAACATCGAGGAGCTGGAAGCCGCACAAAAGGAGGCAGAGAAATATCAGCAGGAATTGCAGATACTGAACAAGGAACTGCAAATAACCAACAAGGAACTCGAGAATCTTGCGCTTTACGATCACCTGACACGCCTTCCCAACCGGAAACTGGTGCAGGACCGCCTGTTACAGCAGGTGCACACGGCACGCAGGGAGAAATTGCCTTTTTCCGTCATTATGGTGGACCTGGACCGGTTCAAGGAAGTGAACGACACCCTGGGCCACCATGTGGGCGATGAACTTCTGAAGAAGGTCGGGATGCGTTTCAAGCACGCCTTGCGGCACATGGATACCATCGGTCGCCTCGGGGGGGATGAATTCGCGCTGGTGCTTCCGAATACCAATGCCGAGATGGCCTGCCTGGTTGCAGACAAATTGCTAAAGACACTGGATATACCCTTCGATCTGGAGTCCGCAACCTGCTCGGTGGATGCCAGTATGGGGATTGCCGTTTTCCCGTACCATGGGGACGATGTTCCCTCTTTGCTGAGAAGCGCAGACGTGGCGATGTATATCGCCAAGAGAAACCAGGACGGATACTTCGTCTATGACACCAAAAAGGACAAGCACACGGTTCACCGTCTGAACCTGGCGGCGGACCTTCACCAGGCCCTGGACAAGGGAGAGTTGCAGCTTTATTACCAGCCAAAACTAGATTTGGACAGCAAAATGATCAGCGGTGTAGAGGCTCTGATGCGCTGGAACCATACTGAGCGCGGCTTTATTCCCCCCGACGTCTTTATCCCCACAATGGAACAGAGCGGCATGATCAGGCGTTATACCATCTGGGCACTGGATGAGGCGTATCGTCAACGCATGGAATGGCAAAAAGCGGGGTATGCCCTGAGCATGTCCGTCAATCTGTCCGTATACAGTCTGCGTGACAGGCAGGTACTCGAGTACATCCAGTCCTTACAGGAACAATGGAGGCCACCACCGGGTGCACTGGTGATGGAAGTGACGGAGAGTGCAGTCATGGGCGACCTCGGCTATGTCTCCGGGATATTGAGCGAGCTATCCAGCCAGGGCGTACAGTTCTCAATCGATGATTTCGGTACCGGCTATTCCTCCCTCAGTCACCTGAAACGTCTGCCGGTGAACGAGCTGAAAATCGACAGGTCGTTTGTGATGGAGATGGACAGCGATGCCGATGATGCGACCATCGTCCGTTCCACGGTAGACCTGGCGCACAACCTGGGACTGAGAGTGGTTGCAGAAGGAGTGGAAACCGCCGAAACCCTCGATGCCCTCAAGGACCTGGGCTGTAACCAGGCCCAGGGCTACTTTATCGCCAGGCCGTCACCCCCCGATGAGTTGATCACGTCTCTGGAAAGCAATGGGTGGACATTGTGTCGGACAGACGATGAGGCCGAGACCGTAGGCTGCACCAGAGCAGCCCCGGGACACTGATACACTATGCAGGCTGGCTGCTGCTGCCTGTTATTTAAATAAACCCTTGAGGGTGTCACCCACTTTTTCATCGAGCGCTTCCATACCCTTCTGCTTGAGTTCATCCGTCAACTGGTCCACACCGGCCTTCGCAGCTGCATCAACAGCCTGCCTGACCAGGCGATCAATCACCTGCTTTGCAATTTGCTCACTGGTGGCGCCGCCGGTTGACTGGCCGAGGTTGCTCATTTGAAAGGCAGGCAGGCTGGCCTCGATTTTCTTGTCGGGGGCAAGCGCACTCACCGCACTGAGCTGCCCGCCTTCAAAACGCAGCTTCCTGATAATCAGCTTGATTTCCTCGCCTTTATCACTGGCCGGTTCTTCCTTGTCACTACCCTGCGACGAGGAACCGGGTGCCGAGTAAGCCGCAACATTCTTCTTCAGGACATCCAGGTTTGAGACCTGTTCCTTGTTCATTTCATAGAAGACCTGTGGCTGACTCACCAGGATTTCATTGATGATGATCGGATCACTGCCAATTGACTCTATATCAATCTCAACAGCGATCTTGTCCAGCGTAAAAATATTCGCGCCGGAAAAACCGGGCGGGTTGGCGACAGAAAGCCCGGAGAGCGACGCCTTGCCATCAAGCAGCTTGATCCCCACACCGCTTACATCCACCGATGTTTGGGTGACCTCCGTCCCAACATCCTCAATAACCTTTTTTACAATGCCATCGAGGTTCGCGCCCAGCCACCAGAGCAGCGCACCGAGCACAACGGCAACGACTGCCAGTCCGATAAATACCTTTTTCATAATCTGATGCCTCCAGCCAATATTCGATAAAATGTATCGCCATGCCGTTACACCCATTATAGTCAGGGAAACCGGGTTGGCGCATCCCCTTCCTGCCACTGCGGGTACTTTAGCATCACGGAAACGAACAACTCTGATTGAAGCAGCCTATCCAGCCATTGGTGTAAGCACGGCCAGGAAACCTGATCAAACCACGGCTTGTCGACATGCGCGAACTGGCGAACAAACGGGAAGATGGCAACATCCGCCACAGTCATTCGCCCGCCAAGCAGCCAGGAGCCCCGGCCGAGCCTGGCATCCAGCTGTTCCAGGAAATCCTCCCCCTGTGACCGATAATACTCCACCGGGTGTTCGGGATAGCGCTCTGCATACTTGTAACGATCCAGCTGATCCTTGAACACGCAGTCATTTTCTTCAATCAGGTGCATTGCCGTGGAATATTCTGCGCTGCCCGCTTCGGGCATCCAGTCCTCCGGGTCATTTTCAGAGAGTGCCCAGTCAATGATGTCACGGCTCTCCTCCAGCACGGTGCCATCAGTCAGCACCAGGACCGGTACCGTGGCCTTGGGGGAACATGCCAGCATGGCAGCCGGCATTTCACGCAACACGACCTCGCGCAGTTCCACGTTTATCTGGCTGTAGGCAAGCGCCATGCGTGCACGCATGGCGTAGGGACAACGCCGGAATGTATACAGAACCGGGAGTCCGGCTTCTGCCTGTTTGTTCATGGGGCCGGTTTTGTGTTGTCTAGCAGGCTATTGGAAAAGTCTCAGGCGAGTGCGAGACAAGGCAAAAATCGGTGAGAAAGCGCAGTGTACACGCAGTCTGCCGCTTCGCGACCCCGCATTTTGAGCCGATTTTTAACGCAGGATCGTGCCGCATGAGAGTTTTCCAACAGCCTGCTAAAAGGTAAAGCCGCCCGGCCACAACTGAATACCAAGATACAGAAACATGGCAGCCAGCAAGGCATCAGCAATGATGATGCCCAGCATGACCGGGTTCGAGCCCTTTTCAAGCAGGGTATTAATCCCGAGACCGGCACCAATTGCCGTGACGAAAAAACCAAACTCGCTGACGATCAACATCGTCAGCAACGGCAGCTTGTAGGTGCCTTCCGGGGAAAAAGCCCCGGACATCATCAGCCCGACTGCAACCAGCAGGCCCAGGCCCAGCGCCAACCATGGAAAAGAAATATTATTCATAAAGTGCCCCGACACCATTTACCCGGACATCCAGTATACGTGACCAATCCTCCCGGGGATGATAGCGTTTATTTCTACAAACCGCCGGTCAGGCGAACCAGGACTTCATTCTCGATAAACCGTCCAAACAGTTGCAATTCATCATAACGCCCTGCCACCTCTGTCACGTATGACAGTGTTCGGGGGATGTCGTCCAGGTACCCCGGCTTGCCGTCACGGTGGTTCAGACGCGCAAAGATTCCGGCGGCTTTCAGATGGCGTTGCACACCCATCAAATCAAACCAGCGCAGAAACAGTTCCGGATCATCATACTGCTCATGCAGGATGCCTGTTTGCAGGGCAAGAACGTGGTAACCCAGCGCCCAGTCTTCCACCCTTTCACACGGCCATTTCACATAGCAATCACGCAGCAGTGAAACCAGGTCGTAGGTCAGCGGGCCAACGACGGCATCCTGGAAGTCGAGGATGCCGGGGTTATTAGCATCGGCAACCATAAGGTTACGAGAATGATAATCACGGTGTACGCATACTTGCGGTTGTGCCAGC
>DAOVYA010000079.1 GCA_030635865.1 Gammaproteobacteria bacterium
ATACCCTGTCATTGCGAGTCCACCCCTTCGTCATTGCGAGCGAAGCGCGGCAATCTCATAAATCTGGCAGCGGACGTAATGAGATTGCCGCGTCACTGCGTTCCTCGCAATGACGGGGGTTGTTTAGACGTGTGCGAACCCGCCCTTCCGTCATATAGTCGTGATTGTACTGCTTAATCTTTCTTGATGTGTTTGATATAACGCGGACTTCCTATTTGCTCCAGTTGCAGGGCATTGCCGTTTATTGAGAAGCCTGTGCTGGCATCCCCCGGTGTAAATGTGCAACCTACCTCGCCACGCCAGTCGATCGGCAGCGGTGCGTGGTCGCGATAGGTGTAAATGTTGTCGCTCATCTCGCCGCCGGTGATCTCGCAGGGGCATTCGGGGAGATCTCCCTCAAGCTCGACGCCCTTGACAGTCAGGTTGACGGCCTGGGTCCAGAGGGAATCCTCAATGGCTCCTTCCATTTCCTGTATCAGCTGGACCTGTGAAAAGTGCAGGGTAATTTCATTTTCTCCCTGCTCAATCGACGCCAGTTGCGCACCGGGGATTTGCAAAAAACTGGTCGTATCGCTCATGGTTGTCTGCCGGTTTCTGATTCAGTCATTAGTGTGTTGAAAACCTCCGGATCGGTGACGGGTTCACTGCACACCAGTCCGCTACAGATGTAGGCAACGACATCGCTGCCGGGTTTGCGTTCTGCAAGTTGGGCAGGCAGGTCGTGAGCTGTTGCAGGGATAGCCAGGGTGAACCGGGCCGGTGCGTAGGCTACTGACGCACGTGCATGCCAGTCAGCCAGTGCGCTGCCATCACCACGGATTATAACGGTCTGGAAGCCGAGCAAGGATTCTTCCAGTGCCAGCAGCAGGCTGGTGTGTGCATGCGGCATGCTTTCGATGCCGGCCCAGATGCTTTTCAGTGTGTTGTCGGCGGCTTCCAGGTAACGGGTCTCCCCGAGTATGTGGCCAAGCCGGCCAAGCACTTTTGCGGCGATTCCGTTTCCTGACGGTGTGGCATCATCATGCTCGGGCCTGGGACGATGAATGAGTGTTTCATGGTCGTCGGAGGTAAAGAAGAACCCGCCTGCCGGGTCCTGGAAATGCTTGAGTACGGCTTCTGCCAGGTCAATGGCAAATGACAGATCACCGTCACGCCAGCGCGCCTGCAGCAGTTCCAGGATCGCGTCGATCAGGTAAACATAATCATCCAGGTAGGCATTCAGGTGTGCACGGCCATCCTTGCAGGTTGCCAGCAGGCGATCGTCTTTCCAGAGTGTAGCGTGGATGAAATCGAGTGAGCGTTCTGCCGATTCAATCCAGCTTGCTTCACCCAGGTAGCGGCCTGCCATGGCCATGCCCCGGATCATCAGGCCATTCCAGGAGGTTAGTACCTTGTCATCCCGGCCCGGATGTACCCGTTTTTCACGCAGGGCGAGCAGGGTTTCGTGGCTGCGCGTAATGACCTGTTCGACAGCATCCAGGGTGAGTGAAAATTCCTGCGCAAGTTGCGCACGGCTGCGATAGACGTGCAAATGCCAGTCCCTGCCTTCAAAATTGGCGGGCCGGTCCAGGCCATAGCGCCGGGCAAATACTGCATAGTCCTGTTCCCCGAGCTGCGCCCGCACTTCGTCCGGCGTCCAGACATAGAACTTGCCTTCTTCACCCTCAGAGTCTGCATCCAGGCTTGAATAGTAGCCGCCATCCGCTGCCTGCATTTCCCGCATGACCCAGTTTGCGGTTTGACGGCAAGTGCGTTGAAACAGTGGATTGGCGGTAGCGGCCCAGGCCTCGGCATACAGGGCCAGCAGGGCGCCATTGTCGTAGAGCATTTTTTCAAAATGCGGGATCATCCAGTGCGCATCAACAGAATAACGGCAGAAGCCGCCGCCCAGCTGGTCGAACAGACCGCCACGCGCCATTTTTTCCAGTGAAAAAACAGCCATGTGCAAGGCCCGTTTGTCAGGTTCACCGGATGTTGTGCTGCCGGCTGCCCAGTGACGCAGCAGCCGTTCGATATTGGTTGGATGTGGAAATTTCGGCGCTTCACCGAAGCCGCCTTCACGCTCATCGAAACTGCTTTCAAGTTGTTGTCGTGCCGTGTCCAGTGGTACCAGGTTAAGAGTATCGGTCTTTGACGGCCGGGCAGTAATGGATTGCAGGGCATTGGTCAGGGAGATATTCTGGGCCCTGATTTCCTGCTCGTTTTCAGACAGGTAAGCGGCAACCCGCTGCATCAGGTCCTGGAATGACGGCATGCCGTGCCGTGGTGTGTCCGGGAAATAGGTACCGGCAAAAAACGGCACATGATCATCCGCTGTCAGAAACACCGTCAGGGGCCAGCCGCCCGGGCGCTGGGTCAGCAATGAGTGGGCAGTCTGGTATATTTTGTCGATGTCCGGCCGTTCTTCCCGGTCAACCTTGATGTTGATGAACAACTGGTTCATCAGCCTGGCTGTTTCTTCATCTTCAAAGGACTCGTGTGCCATCACATGGCACCAGTGACAGGCCGAGTAACCGACAGACAGCAGGATGGGCCTGTTTTCCCTGCGTGCTTTTTCCAGTGCCTCCGGCCCCCATGGATACCATTCGACCGGGTTGTTGGCATGCTGCAGCAGGTAAGGGCTGGTCTCGCTTGCAAGATGATTGCTATAGTCGTTCTGCTCGTTCATGGTGCCTGCATGTTTCGTCGTGTTGGGCCGGGTTCGATTGAGTGGCGTTGTACTATATCGGAACACCTGTAAGCTGTCTCCGGAAATGAGGTTTTACACCCATATGCTGTAAGGTATTCGCGTGGATCTATCGATTGTCATCCCGGTGTTTAATGAAGAGCAAAGCATCCCGCTGCTGGTCGATGAGGTATGTCACCGGCTGGAAGGAAAACTCGATTACGAAATTATCGTGGTGGATGATGGCAGTCATGATGCGACAGTGGGTGTGTTGCGGGCCTGCCGTCAGCAGTATGGCCGGTTGCGTGTATTGCAACACCAGGTTCGCTGCGGACAAAGTACAGCCATATCATCCGGTGTGCGTGCAGCACGCTCATCCCTGGTAGCGACCCTGGATGGTGATGGTCAGAATGACCCGGCTGATATCCTGCGTCTTTACAAGGCTATGCAGGATGCGCCTGGCAATGTCTTGCTGGTGATCGGTAATCGTGTGTGGAGGAAGGATAGCTGGCTGAAACGCATTTCATCGCGCCTGGCAAATGCTGTGCGCGCTGCGGTGCTGCAGGACAATACCCCGGACACTGGTTGCGGACTGAAAGTTTTTACGCGTGAGACATTTATCAGCTTGACGCAGTTTGATCACATGCACCGGTTTTTGCCTGCCCTCGTACAGATACTTGGAGGTGATGTGCTGTCGATAGCAGTGAATCACCGCAGTCGACAGCACGGGACATCAAAGTACGGTGTTCACAACCGCCTATGGACTGGCATTATCGATATGCTCAGCGTGAAATGGCTGCAGCGCCATACCCGGCATCCGGACGTGACCGAGATCGAGTAACAACCATGGTCATGCGTTTCATTTTTCGTGGGCTGTTGGCGATCATCGTGCTGGTGCTGGCCGCCTACCTGTTGCGTGACGTACTGGACCAGGCCTGGGTGGACCGGTATGTGCGGGACAGGGGGTTGGCGGGAGAGGTGTTGTTTGTGGGTATATGCGCCCTGCTTGCAGGCGCGGGGTTGTCGCGCCAGGTCATTGCGTTTCTCGCCGGCTACGGGTTCGGCTTCTCACAAGGGGTGCTGCTGGCCATGCTGGCCGTTGTCACGGGTTGCATTATTACGTTCAGTATTGCACGCCTGTTCCTGCGCGGATTTCTGCTGAAACGTTATTCCGAGCGTATCCGCCGGGTGGATGAATTTATCCGGGAAAATACCTTTTCCATGACCTTGCTGATACGCCTGTTGCCATTGGGCAGTAACTGGATGTTCAATATAGCCGCAGGTGTTTCCGGCGTGCGCAGCCTGCCGTTTTTCCTGGGCTCGGCGCTCGGATACCTGCCGCAGATGATGATCTTTTCTCTGGTGGGCGGTGGCGCGCGCGTGGACCAGTTCTGGCAAATTGCGATTGCCATAGCCATGCTCGTGGTTGCCGTGGTGCTTGGCGCCTACCTGTACAGGAAATACCTCAAGGACAGAACGCCGGGCCTGGAGCTGGAAAGCAAACCGGTTACGCGCAACGGTTCAACGACCCGTTGAAAAGTGCGCTACACTGCGCACCTTTTATAGCAACAACATAACCGAATGAACCTCCGTACTACATCATGGCTGGGCCTTATTGCGGTGTGGCTGGTCGTCCTGTTAACGGCCCTGTTGACACGTACGCTGGTCCCGGTAGATGAAACCCGTTATGCCGCTGTCGCGTGGGAAATGTGGCAGCGCGGTGATTTCCTGGTTCCCTACCTGAATGGTGAACCCTACAGCCACAAGCCGCCGTTATTCTTCTGGCTGGTGCATGCGCTCTGGTGGCTGTTCGGTGTGCAGGAATGGGTGCTGCGTGCGGTCGCCCCGCTTACTGCATTACTGGCATTGGCGGCAACCGCTTTGCTAGCCCGGCAATTGTGGCCAAAAGCCGACACCGTGACATGGCTTGTTCCCTGGATTCTGTTCGGCAGTGTCTTTTATACCTCGTTCTACAGCTGGGTACAGATCGACATGCTGCTGGTGTTGTTCACTGTGCTGGCCATGACCGGGCTGGTCAGGGCAGGGCAGGGTCGCGGCAGTGGCTGGATCGTGACCGGGGTTGCCATTGGCCTGGGCGCGCTGGCAAAGGGGCCGGTGATCCTGTTGCACGTGCTGCCGATTGCCCTGTTGGCGCCACTGTGGAAACGTGATGCAGCTCCGCGCTTCTGGCGGGCCTGGTATACGGGTGTCGTGGCGAGTGTCCTGTTGGGCGTGGCAATTGCACTGGCTTGGGCATTGCCGGCGGCCCAGGCCGGTGGCGAGGCGTATAAGGATGCGATTTTGTGGGGGCAAACCGCAAGCCGCGTGGTGGATTCGTTTGCCCATAATCACCCGGTGTGGTGGTATCTACCCTGGCTGGCTGTCCTGTTTGCGCCCTGGTGTTTTCTTCCCTGGGTGTGGTCGGATCTCCGGCAAGCAGAACCTGCCAGGGATGAAGGCCTGCGTTTTTGCCTGGTCTGGCTGTTGTCTGTGTTTGCACTGCTCAGCCTGGTGAGTGGCAAGCAGCTCAAATACCTGTTGCCCCTGCAGCCCGCCTTTGCCTTGCTGGTTACACGTGCTTCGGGCTGGCCGGGTTCCAGGATGGTCAGCGTACGCCCCTGGCTGTTGGCGCTCATGTTGCTGCTCGTGGGGATGGCAGGCAGCGTGCTTCCGCTTGTGTTGCACAAGGCACCATGGATCAACGCAGTCCATCCCGCGTGGGGTGGACTGCTGATGATTGTCGCCATCACGGTTTTTCTGCTGCGCCCGCTTCCCTCCGCGCCATATCTGTTGCGGATTTCCCTGTTATCAGTGTTTGTCGTCGCAGTCGCGCAACTGGGTGTGTTCAGGAAGGCGGCACCGGCCTATGACCTGCAGGCTGCCAGCCGCCTGCTTGCAAAAGCGCAGGAGGAAGGGCGCGAGGTGGCCGTGATAACCCGTTATCATGGTCAGTTCGGTTTTTACGGGCGACTGCAACAGCCTCTCCTTTATATAGCACCTGAAAATGTACCAGGCTGGGCAAAGCGGAATCCGGATGCTTACCTGGTTATGGTCTATCGAAAAGGCGAGCCGGTTTATCCACAATCGGTATTTACTCAGCCCTATCGTAGTGGTTACCTTGTGATCCGGGAAGGCAGGGCGGTTGCTGCTGATCCTGCGTTGCCCCGATAACCAGGAAAACACATGTCTTCAGCAGATTTACCGGTACTGGTATTGAGAAAGAATGAAGACCGGCGCTTGCGGGCCGGCCACCTCTGGGTCTACAGCAACGAGGTTGATACCCGCAAGACACCACTCAGTGCTTTTAAAGCGGGCAGTCTTGCAGTAGTCCAGTCTGCAACCGGGCAGGCACTGGGTGCGGCCTATGTGAATCCACATTCCCTGATTTGTGCACGCTTGCTGAGTCGTCGTCCGCGCACCACATTTGACGCGGACTTTTTTGAGCGGCGCATCAGTTCGGCATTGCGCCTGCGCGAGTCACTCTTCGATCGTCCGTTTTATCGAATGGTGTTTGGCGAGAGCGATGCCTTGCCCGGTCTTGTCGTCGATCGCTACGATGACGTGCTTGTCGTGCAGATCACCACGGCCGGAATGGAGCGGTTCCGAACGGATATCCTGAAGGCATTGCAGCAGGCCGTGGCGCCCGCCGGTATTTTGCTGCTCAATGATAACCCGGTGCGCGCACTGGAAGGTCTTGACCAGGAAACGGAGGTGATCGGGATGGTGCCCGAGCGCGTAGTCCTGGAAGAGGGCGGGGCGCGTTTCGAGGTGCCGCTGGCTGGCGGGCAGAAAACCGGCTGGTATTTTGACCAGCGCGATAACCGGCTGGCGATGCACAAGTATGTGAAAAACGGCAAACAGGTGCTGGATGTCTTCAGTTATGTCGGGGCCTGGGGTGTACAGGCTGCCGTGGCAGGTGCATCTGAAGTATGCTGTGTGGATTCTTCAAACATCGCGCTGGAGGCCATTGCCAGGAATTGTGCGGCAAATAACGTTGATGACAAGGTCAAAATTGAAGGCGGCGATGCTTTTGATATCATGGGGGCCATGAAAGAGGCTGGCCGCAAATTCG
>DAOVYA010000074.1 GCA_030635865.1 Gammaproteobacteria bacterium
AGTCAGATGTTACATGGCGCGCGGCCTTGCGACCCTTGACGGTACCGGCCAGCTGAATAGCGCCGCCAAACAGCAACAGCTTTTCTGTCAAGGTGGTCTTGCCTGCATCCGGGTGGGAAATAATGGCAAAAGTGCGGCGGCGCGCCACTTCGTGTTCCAGACTGCTCATATCAAACGGGGAAGTTAACAACCAAAAGAACTGTATATTATACCTGATTAGAGGCGTGAACAGGTGGAAAATCAGGTCTTAGCCAGCCTGCTAGAGCGTGCGCGCGAAAATAAGCGCGTCCTCGCGCCCGTTGTCTGTCGGGTAATAATCCCGTCGGGTGCCCAACTCGTTAAAACCTGCAATTTCATACAGCCTGCGTGCAACCTTGTTTGAAACACGCACCTCCAGAAAAATTATTTCGGCACCATGCCGCCGGGCTATCTCGGTCAGGTGTGTCAGCACCTTTGAGCCAACCCCTTGCTTGCGCGATTCCTTGCGCATACAGATATTCAACAGGTGGGACTCGCCCGCAGCCACGCTGAGCACACCGTAGCCCTCGATGATCCCGCGTCGCCCGCAAACCCAGCAACTATAACCGGCGTGCAGACAATCCATAAAAATTGTCCTGGTCCACGGGTAGGGGTAACTGGCCCGCTCAATTTCCAGCACCTCATCCAGATCCGCCTCCTGCATGGGGCGGATATCCAGGGCCGGCTCTTTCAGTATCGCGCTCATATCCTTTTGATGTTCATAGCTAATTATTTCTTACCTATCAATACTACAATTTCTCTCGCAAAGGCGCAATGAAAGAAATATTAATATGTAGCCTTTAACTTTGCGATCTTTGCGCCTTTGCGAGAGTTATTCATTTTCCGGGTAAAACCGGAATAATTGCAAAAGATCTTTTATCCGGCATTCCCGTTTGCGCAGACAGACCGGGCAAACTGCAGGTCATCCCAAGCCTTGCGCTTTTCCTGCGGTGAACGCAACAGGTACGCGGGGTGGTAGGTGACTACCAGCGGGATTTCCTGCACACCATAGTTATGTACCTTGCCGCGCAAGCTTCCCACCTTTTCATTCATATCCAGCAAGCTGTTTGCAGCGACTCCGCCCACGGCCAGGATCAGCCGGGGACGAATCAACTCGATTTGGCGTTGCAGGTAGGGATGGCAGTGACTGACTTCTTCCGTTGACGGATTCCGGTTACCCGGTGGCCGGCACTTGAGAATATTGCAAATAAAAACATCGTCACGTTGCAGTCCGATCGCAAACAGCATTTCGGTCAACAACTGGCCGGCACGGCCAACAAACGGTTCTCCCTGCCGGTCTTCATCGGCACCCGGGGCCTCACCGATCACCAGCCAGTCTGCATCGTGGTTACCGACACCAAACACGGTCCGGGTGCGACTCTCCTGCAAGCCACATAAAGTACAGCCAGACACCTGTTTCTCGAGCTCCGTCCAGGCCCGTGAATCAAGCGCTGCAACAGCATCCCGCGCAACCCATTGCTGCACGCCCATGGCCTTGAGGTACTCATTCCTGAGGCTGTTATTCATAACAGGCGCCGCTCAGACATCCCCCATCTGTGGATGCGCGCGACTCTCGGGTTTGATAATTTTATTAATGGCATTAATGTAGGACTTGGCAGAAGCAATCACAATATCCGTATCCGCACCGTGTCCGTTGACTATACGCCCCCCCTTCTGCAAGCGAACCGTCACCTCTCCCTGTGAGTCTGTTCCGCTGGTGATATTGTTAACCGAATAGAGTTGCAATTCAGTGCCGCTATTAACCAGTTCCTCGATTGCCCGGAATGCCGCATCCACTGGTCCACTGCCGGAACATTCGGCCTGTTTCTCTGTGCCATCCATCCATAGCATGATGCTGGCATGCGGTGTTTCTCCGGTTTCGCTACAGACTTTCAGCGAGACCAGCTTGAGCCAGTCGTCTTTGGACTCCAGCCCCGATTCAGTGACCAGGGCCTGGATGTCTTCATCAAAGATTTCATGTTTCTTGTCAGCCAACTCCTTGAACCTTGAGAAGGCATCATTCAGGTCTTCTTCGGAGCCATATTCGATACCCAGCTCCTTCAAGCGGGACCGAAAGGCATTACGACCCGAATGCTTGCCAAGGACAATCCGGTTTGCTGTCCAACCCACATCCTGGGCACGCATGATCTCATAGGTCTCACGGCTCTTGAGAACACCGTCCTGGTGAATGCCTGACTCATGCGCAAAGGCATTGGCTCCGACGATGGCCTTGTTGGGCTGCACAGCGAAACCGGTGATGCCGGATACCAGTCTTGAACAGGTCATAATCTGTGTGGCATCGAGACCGGTCTGGCACGGGAAAATATCCTGGCGTGTCTGCACCGTCATAATAATCTCTTCAAGTGCGGCATTACCCGCACGTTCACCCAGCCCATTGATCGTACACTCGACCTGGCGAGCGCCATTAAGAACAGCCGAGAGAGAGTTGCCGACCGCAAGCCCAAGGTCGTTGTGGCAATGTACCGAGAAAATTGCCTTGTCGGAGTTCGGCACATGCTCAATCAATCTGCGGATCAGTTCACCAAACTGGTGTGGCAGGTTGTAACCCACGGTAGCCGGGAGATTCACGGTCGTCGCACCGGCATCGATAACGGCCTCGATGACACGACATAGAAAATCAAACTCGGAGCGACCGGCATCCTCCGGGGAGAACTCGATATCATCGGTATACCTGCCCGCCCGTTTCACGGCATGCACCGCCTGTTCTAACACCTGTTCCGGTTCCATGCGCAGTTTCTTCTTCATATGCACCGGGGAGGTCGCGATAAAGGTATGAATCCGTGCCGAGGCCGCCGGTTTCAGGGCTTCGCCTGCGCGATCAATATCACCGTCAAGCGTGCGCGCCAGTCCACACACCGTACTCTCTCTCACCGCGCGTGCGACAGCCTGCACCGCTTCAAAATCACCGGGACTGGCAATCGGGAAACCGGCCTCGATCACATCTACCCGCATACGTTCCAGCGCCCTGGAAATACGCACCTTCTCGTCCCGGGTCATGGACGCACCGGGACTTTGTTCGCCATCACGCAAGGTTGTATCAAAAATAATTAATTTGTCATTAATACTCATCGTCAGACTCCGTCGGGAGTTGGCGGTAACCCGCCGGGGATTGCCGGTATCACCGCAGAATTATACCCGGCATGTCAAACCCGCCGAATCCCGGCTGCCGGTATACTTTATCTATGTGCGTTTTACCTCGCCAGGCATGGAATTATCTGCCCGCAGGCAGCAGTCGCAGGGAGGATAGCAGGAGTGAGCCTGTCCGAATGGAGGCCGGTCGATCAACACAGCTGGTGTTATTAATGCAACTCATGCCTGAAGACTATAAATTAAAGTGGCAGGCTTGCCAAGCCCGGTGAAAAACAACCCGCTATTCCCCGCGTTTCCTTGCCTTGCGCCGTTTTCGAATTTCCACCAGGGTGTAGACAACACCGGATATTGCATAGATCAGGAACCCGGCAAACAGGACCTTGGGAGGATCAATCGAGGCAAAGGCATAGACCAGCACAACGGCAAGTATGGCGAAAAACGGGACGCGGTTCCTGAAGTTAAATTCCTTGAAACTGTAGTAACGGACATTGGTGACCATCAGCAATCCCATAGCGATGGTCAGTACAAATGCGGCGTAGACAAGGTCCTCACCATTTACCCCGAGATCAGCACCGACCCAGACCATGCCGGCCACTGCCCCTGCTGCGGACGGACTCGGCAAACCCCTGAAATAGTTCTTCTCGGCGGTTGACACCTGCGCATTAAAACGCGCCAGCCGCAAGGCGGCACCGGCCGTATAGATAAATGCCGCCAGCCAGCCAAGCTTCGCCCAGCCAACACTGACCATGGACTTCAGTGACCACTCATACATCACCAGGGCCGGCGCAAGCCCGAAACTGACCATATCCGCCAGGCTGTCGTACTGGACCCCGAATTCGCTCTGGGTATTCGTCAGGCGGGCCACACGCCCGTCAATACCATCCATGATCATGGCCACAAAGATCGCGACAGCAGCCGCTTCAAAGCGCCCGTTCATTGCGGCCACAATCGCATAAAATCCCGCAAACAGCCCCGCGGTCGTGATCATGTTTGGCAGCAGGTAAATGCCGCGACGGGTCTTGTGTGTTTTGCTTTCCGGTTCCATATGAATAAGGCTAACCGAAAAGCTCAGGCAGGAACCAGCTTGGCAATAATATCGGAACCACCGTACACCGTGTCACCGACTGATACTGCAAGACGGGATTCTTCCGGCAGGTAAATTTCAATCTGGCTGCCAAACGGTATAAAGCCACAACGCTTCCCCTGTCCCGTACGCTCGCCAAAGCGGATGTAACAGCGCGGTTCAGTATATAAACGCCCCTTATTCATCACCATGACGATATCATCACCCTCGTCTGACTGCAGCCAGACACCATGTGGCGTTTTTACGTTGTCTGGCAAACATGAAGGCTCCAGCACCTTCCCCTCGATGGGACTCCGTGTAGTAAATACACCATAGGGATGCATTTGCACAATTACCCGCTGACTTTGTCGGTCAAGATACGGGTCATGGACGGTGCTTATCGAGTGAATCCTGCCATCAGCAGGGCTGACTACTGCAAGCGGGACAGATGGAATATCCCGTTCCGGATCCCGGAACATGAACATAACCAACACGCCAAGTATCCAGAGAATCAGCGATGCCTGCAGATTGACAAAATGCCAAACCATAAAGGCTGCAAATAAAACAGCAAACAACGGCACTACGCCTTCCCTGGCAATTACAGTATAACGGTTCACACCAGCTCCCGATCAAATAAGCCTGTTGGAACGGTTTGTTAAACCCTAGTTGACGTTTTTATCGACAATCTTGCCTTCGCTGATCCAGGACATCATGCCACGCAACTTCGCACCGACCTGCTCAATGGGATGTTCACGCCCGATCCGGCGTTTCGCTTTCAGTGTCGCAGCACCAGCCTGGTTTTCCAGGATAAATTCACGTGCAAACTCGCCATTCTGGATTTCATCAAGTATGCGCCGCATCTCCTTCTTGGTTTCACTGGTCACAATACGTGGTCCGCGTGTCAGGTCACCATACTCGGCCGTATTGGAAATGGAGTAGCGCATGTTGGCGATACCCCCCTCATACATGAGGTCGACGATCAGCTTCAATTCATGCAGGCATTCAAAATAAGCCATCTCGGGGGCATAGCCGGCTTCCACCAGCGTTTCAAAACCGGCCTGCACCAGTGACGTCGCACCCCCGCACAACACGGCCTGTTCGCCAAACAGGTCGGTCTCGGTCTCTTCCTGGAAAGTGGTTTCAATAATGCCGGCCCTGCCGCCGCCATTGGCGGAGGCATAGGACAATGCAATATCCCTGGATTTTCCACTGGCATCCTGGAACACGGCGATCAGGCAGGGTACGCCGGCACCTTGTGTGTAGGTGGAGCGCACCAGGTGGCCCGGGCCCTTGGGAGCAATCATGATCACATCCAGATCGGCGCGCGGCTCAATCTGCTGGTAATGAATATTAAAACCATGGGCAAATGCCAGTGCAGCGCCCTGCTTGATGTTCGGGGCAATACTATCCTGGTATAAACGCGCCTGGTGCTCGTCCGGTGCCAGCACCATCACGACATCCGCAGCGGAAACAGCCTCGTCAATCGGCTTGACCGTCAGGCCGGACTTCTTCGCCTTGGCCTCGGATATAGAACCCGGACGCAGCCCGACGGTTACATCGACCCCGGACTCCTTCAGGTTATTGGCATGTGCATGACCCTGCGAGCCATAACCGATAATGGTTACCTTGAGCCCCTGGATGATGGAAAGGTCTGCATCTTTATCGTAGTAAATATTCATATTCCTCTACCTGCTGTGTTAGCCGTCGTTGGTACCATTTGATATAGCACCTTGTTTATAAAAATCCAGTTTAAATCTTCAGCGAGCGTTCCCCGCGTGCAATACCGGAAACACCGGAACGCACGACCTCAACAATGAGACCCGGATCCAGTGTCTGTATAAATGCATCCAGCTTGTCTCCGGCGCCTGTCAACTCGATCGTGTAGGTTTTATTGGTTACATCAATCACGCGTCCACGAAAAATATCCGAGATGCGCTTTAACTCATTCCTTTTATCGCCCTCTGCCTGCACCTTGATCAACATCATCTCGCGTTCAATGTGCGGACCCTCGGTCATATCCATCAACTTGACCACATCAATCAGTTTATTCAACTGCTTGGTAATCTGCTCGATAATTTCGTCGGTACCGCGTGTAACCAGCGTCATGCGTGACAACGAAGGATCTTCTGTCGGGGCCACGGTCAACGACTCGATATTGTAACCGCGCGCCGAAAACAGGCCGGCAACCCGTGACAACGCGCCCGCCTCGTTTTCCATCAATATCGAGATAATGTGCCGCATATCAAATGAGTATCATCTCGTTCTGGCCACCGCCGGCCGGAATCATCGGGTATACATTCTCTTCTGCATTCGTCAGAAAATCCATAAATACCAGCCGGTCTTTCATTTTCAGCATCTCGATCAGGGCGCCTTCGACATCCCCCGGCTTCTTGATCTGCATCCCGACATGACCGTAGCTCTCTGCCAGCTTCACAAAATCCGGCAAGGATTCCATGTAGGACATGGCATAGCGTTTCTGGTAGAAGAACTCCTGCCACTGGCGCACCATACCCAGCATCCCGTTGTTCAGGTTAATTACCTTGATCGGCAAGGCATACTGCTTGCAGGTCGAGAGTTCCTGGATACACATCTGGATACTGCCTTCCCCGGTCACACAGGCAACCGTGGCATCAGGATGCGCCAATTGCACGCCCATGGCGGCCGGCAAACCAAAACCCATCGTGCCCAACCCGCCGGAGTTGATCCAGCGACGTGGCTTGTCGAACTTGTAGTACTGCGCGGCCCACAT
>DAOVYA010000275.1 GCA_030635865.1 Gammaproteobacteria bacterium
GGCATAACAAAGATCCAGTTCCCGCGCGAGTGCCGCCTCCGGCATGCCTGTCATGCCAACCATGTGGCAACCATCGCTTTCCATGCGATTGATCTCCGCAGCAGTTTCCAGCCGCGGGCCCTGGCTGGCCCCGTAGGTGCCTGATTCGATGACGCTGACACCGGCCTCTCTTGCCGCAGATATCAATGCGGTGCGCATTTCCTGGCAATAGGGTTCGGTAAAATCTATGTGGGTAACACTGTCCAGGTCTTTTTCAAAAAATGTGTGATGGCGCGACCAGGTGTAATCGATAATCTGGTCCGGAATAATCAGCGCGCTCGGTACGATATCCTCGCGGATACCCCCGACGGCACAGATGGATATGACTTTGCTGATACCCTTGCTCTGCAAACACCACAGGTTTGCCCTGTAGTTGACCATGTGCGGCGGTATGGTATGTCCATAACCATGCCGGGGTAAAAATGCCACCTCCGTGCCACACAGATTTCCGTACGTTATTGCGCCGGAAGGTTCGCCATAGGGCGTATGCATAACCTCGCGCCGTTCAATTTCCAGTCCTTCCAGGCGAGGCAGTCCGGTACCGCCGATGATTGCAAGTTCAGCCATTACTGTTCCCGTTTCCAGATGGGTGCCTGCCCCAGTGCGTATATTCCATTCAGGTTGCGCAAATAATTCCTGTAATCCATGCCGAAGCCAAATACATACTTGTCTTCAACCTGCAGTCCGACAAAATCTGCCGATATCCCGGGTACACGCCGATCATGTTGCTTCTCGATCAACACCGCTGAAAATACCCTGCTTGCCCCGGCATCCCTGCAGAATTCAAGGACCTGTTCAAGTGTATGTCCTTCGTCCAGAATATCATCGATCACCAGCACCGTTCGCCCCTGTAATGATATTTCCGGCTTGCTCATCCAGTGTACCTGCCTGCCGCTGGTCTCTCCCCGGTAGCGGGTTGCATGCAGGTAATCCGTTTCCAGCGGAAACGACAGGCGTGTCAGAATATGACCTGTCGGGATAATACCGCCGGTAAGCACACACAGGACCACCGGGAGGGAATCGCCCAGTTCGGCCGTTATTGCCGCTGCCATGCGATCCAGCGCCCGATGTACAGCCTCGGGGCCATGCAGGCAGACCGCGTTCTCCCTGATCGCCCGGACTTCCTCCTGACTAAGCGGCACTGGCGGCAACCCGTACAAGCTCGGGGGAGATGGCACCCATTCAGAATTCTCGATCTGCTATAAGGTATATATCGTAATACATTGTTTATAATATATTATCAGTGACATTCCAGTGCAACAAACAGGGCTTCTACAGATCCAGATCCAGTTCCGGGCTTTGCTCGTAGCCCTTCACTGCGGCAACCGCCTGTTCCCAGCGCGGATCGCTGTGCAAATCATCAAGGGATAGTCTCGAGCGTCCGTGCATCCTCGCCATGCGGGTATGTGCGACCGGATCACGATAATCAACCAGCGCCTGTGCGACCTGCTGTGCCTGCTCACGCTGATTGCAAACCAGCACCATATCACAACCGGCCTCAAGCGACGCATGTGCACGCGCACTGTGATTGCCGGCACAGGCAGCACCTTCCATGCTCAGGTCATCACTGAAAATCAGCCCCTGGAAATTCAAACGCCCGCGCAGTACATCGTTTATCCATACCTTTGAAAAACCCGCCGGTTGACTGTCGACCCTGGGATACACCACGTGGGCCATCATGATGGCAGCAAGCCCGTAATGAATCATGCGTCTGAATGGCACCATGTCCCATTGCTCAATATCTTCAAAGGGACGATCATCGCTCGGCAATGCCAGGTGAGAATCGGCCGCAACGAAACCGTGGCCCGGGAAATGTTTACCGGTAGCGGCCATGCCCGCATCGTGCATGCCCGTCTGGTAGGCATAGGCAAGGTCGGCAACAATCTCGGGGCGTTTATGCAGGGCGCGGTTGCCAATGATGGTCGAGATGCCGAAGTCAAGATCCAGCACCGGCGCAAAACTGATATCAATACCCACGGCGCGCAGTTCCGATGCCATCAACCAGCCGGTCACTTTTGCAAGGTGCTTGGCACGCGCTGCATCCCTGTCATAAATCCTGCCAAGACATGACAGGGGAGGAAGATGTGTAAACCCTTCCCTGAAGCGTTGCACGCGCCCGCCCTCCTGGTCCACCGCCACCAGCAAGTACGGATCACGCAAGCCGTGTATTTCATCAACCAGGGCAGCAAGCTGCCGGGGCGATTCATAGTTACGTGTGAACAGGATAACGCCACCAATTGCCGGGTGTTCAAGCAGTTCACGATCTTCCGCTGTCAGCTCGAGACCTTCAATATCGATCATCAGGGGGCCAAGCGTCATGATTAATTTCCTGTTTCAACAACCATTCGTGTATCCAGCCGGTCGCGCAAGCGGTCACCCAGCAGGTTAACAGACAACACCACGGCAAATATTGCCACACCGGGCGCCAGAACCATATGCGGGGCAACCAGCATATAGCGGCTACCATCCCTGATCATGGCGCCCCAGGAAGCCTCGGGGGGCTGCACCCCCAGGCCCAGGAATGACAGGCCAGCCTCTGCGATGACCACCGCGGCAACCCCGAACGTGGCTTCCACGATCAGGGGTGCAGCCATCAGCGGGATCAAATGATGCCTGATAATGAACCACTTGCTGCTGCCCAATGCTTCCGCGGCCTGTACATGTTCGCGGCGTTTGAGTGACAACACCTGGGCGCGTGACAGGCGTGCATAGCCTACCCAGCCAACGGTGGTCAGTGCAATAACAACATTATCAATGCCCGGACCCAGCAAGCCGGCCAATGCTATCGCCAGCAGGATACCCGGGAATGCCAGGAAAATATCCACCAGCTGTACCGTGGCACGGTCCCACCAGCCGCCCAGATACGCAGTTACGGTACCCACCAGGGTCCCAACCAGCACAGACAAACCAACTACCCAGAAAGATACCAGGAAAGAGGTACGCGCCCCGACGATCAGGCGCTCATCGATGTGTCGGCCCAGGTCATCGAAACCAAGCAGTGCGCCGGAACCAGGCGTGTTGAGTATGCTGTCGAGGTGAATCAGGTTCGGCGTCAA
>DAOVYA010000301.1 GCA_030635865.1 Gammaproteobacteria bacterium
CCCCGGAACAGACGGTTGTTCAGCTACCGCCTGAAGTGGACCTGCAGGATCTGATTGCCGCGTTTCAGGAAGTGATGCATCGCGCCTCCATGTTTGAACACCACCATGTACAGATGGAATCCCTGTCAGTCCGGGAGCGCATGTCGAGTGTCCTGGGCATGGTCAGTACCACGCATTTCACCAAGTTTACCGACCTGTTTACCGTTGAAGAAGGGCGCATGGGCGTGGTTGTATCGTTCCTTGCCATTCTCGAACTGGTGAAGGAGTCCTTGCTTGACCTGACCCAGACCGAACCGTTTGCACCGATTCATGTAAAGGCAGCCTCACGCGCTGAAGAGGCCGGTGAAGCGGACGTGGAAGTGTATACAGAAGAGCAGGAAACTGCCTGAGTGGGAAGTAAAAAGTGAAAGGTGAAGCGTAAATATGGATGATCAACCGTTAAAGAATATTATTGAGGCCATCCTGCTGGCGGCGGGCCGTCCGCTGACACTTGACCAGGTGCTGGCCATGTTTGCTGAAAACGAGAAGCCCGAACGCGGTGATGTGCGCGAGGTAATTAAAGTACTGCAGGCAGACTATGAGCAGCGTGGTATTGCGCTGGTACAGGTTGGTGGCGGTTACCGCATCCAGATCCGTGAAACCATGCAGCCCTGGGTGTCGCGTCTCTGGGAGGAGAAACCGGCGCGTTATTCACGTGCGCTGCTCGAAACCCTTTCACTGATTGCCTACCGGCAGCCGATCACCCGTGGCGAGATCGAGAATGTGCGCGGTGTGACCGTCAGCACCTCGATTATGCGGACCCTGCAGGAACGTGACTGGGTCCACGTGGTTGGACACCGTGATGTGCCCGGCCATCCGGCCATGTACGGCACCACGAAGCAGTTCCTTGATTATTTCAGCCTGAAAAGCCTGAGCGATCTCCCGGCACTGTCGGAATTACGCGACCTGAGTGCCATCGGTGCCGAACTGGAGCTTGACCTGTCAGATATTCCCGAGTTGCAGCTTTCACCTGCGAATGACGAGTCAGCCAGCGAAGAAGTGGCTGAGGACGCTGCCGTGCCCGCAGTAGAAGTTACCGAAGGCGAGCACGAGCCCGTTACCACAATACACTAGCCGGTCCGGGGCTTGTCGGCTGGTCGAATGAATTCGACCCTGCACCTGACCGAATTGTAGGGCCGAATTCATTCGGCCAATAATCCTTTACAATATCCTCCCATGGCTGAACGTATACAGAAAGTCCTGGCCCGTGCGGGTTTCGGTTCGCGTCGTCAGATCGAGACGTGGATTCGTGAAGGAAAAATTACCGTCAATAACAAGCCCGCAGAAATCGGTATGAGCATTACCGATACGGACCTGGTAAAAATAGATGGCCGCTCGGTATCGATTGCATCCACAACCGTAACCCCGCTACGAACACTGATCTACCATAAACCTGCCGGAGAAGTGACGACCCGCAAGGATGAGGCGGGTCGGCCCACGGTGTTCGATCATCTGCCGCGCATCAGAAATGCCCGCTGGATCGCGGTCGGGCGGCTTGATATCAATACCTCCGGTGTGTTGCTGGTGACCACGGACGGTGAACTTGCACACCGCCTGATGCACCCGTCATGGGAAATTGAGCGCGAATACGCAGTGCGGATCCTGGGCACTGTTGACGATGAAATTCTGCAGCGCCTGCAGCAGGGCGTCATGCTGGAAGATGGCATGGCGTCGTTTGCGGTCATTCGTGATGCAGGCGGGGCCGGCGCGAATCACTGGTACCACGTCATTCTCAGGGAAGGCCGCAACCGCGAGGTGCGCCGCCTGTGGGAATCGCAGGGCCTGAAAGTCAGCCGCCTGATTCGTGTGCGCTATGGACCGGTCGAATTACCTCGTAACATACGTGCAGGAAAGTTCCAGGACCTTCCGCAGCAGGACATTGAGGCTCTTTATGCAGCAGTGAAGCTGGAGGCGCCCGCGCCACGTCCACAGCGACGTCCCGGACCCAGGCGCCGGCGCTGAAGATTCGAGTGTGAAGTGTTCCCACAAAACCCTGGGATCCATTTTTGATGTCTTATTTGCGTGTTACGGCCCGCAGCACTGGTGGCCGGGAGACAGCCCATTTGAGGTGATGGTCGGGGCGGTGCTGACGCAGAACACTGCCTGGTCAAACGTTGAAAAGGCAATTGCCAACCTGGTGGCAGAAGACATGCTTGATCCCGGCAAGATCATTTCCGTGCGCAAGGACTACCTGGCGAGACGGTTAAAACCTTCCGGTTATTTCAATATCAAGGCGAACAGGCTGAGGCACTTTTGCCGTTGGTATCTTGACTCAGGTGCTTACCCGGCCCTGCGAAGAATTCCGACTGCAACATTACGCAACAGGCTGCTGTCGGTGCACGGGATCGGGCCGGAGACGGCCGATGATATTTTGCTCTATGCATTCAGGCGCCCGGTGTTTGTGATTGATGCCTACACCCGGCGCCTGTTCTCGCGCCTTGGTTTGATCGCGGGAGATGAACCCTACGAAACACTGCGCCTGCTGCTGGAGAACACACTCGGTCCGGATGTTGAGCTGTTTAATGAATATCATGCCCTCATCGTGAAACACGCAAAGGATGTCTGCCGGCCCCGTCCCCTCTGTGAGCAGTGTTTGTTGAAGCCTCGCTGTCCTTCCATGCAAACCTGCTAAGATGAGTGCTATCAATTCTGCCGGCCTGCAAGGGTGTACACCATGTCGATCATGAGAAGACTGTCAGTTGCTGTTTTTCCACTGTTCCTGATCACGGCCTGTGATTCGCAGCCGGATACCGATACGGCTGAACTGCCTGCCGGATCA
>DAOVYA010000125.1 GCA_030635865.1 Gammaproteobacteria bacterium
CAAGCGCAAGGCGGAACAGGTCGCGAAGCAGAAGGCCGAGGCAGAACGCAAGCGCAAGGCGGAACAGGTCGCGAAGCAGAAGGCCGAGGCAGAACGCAAGCGCAAGGCGGAACAGGTCGCGAAGCAGAAGGCCGAGGCAGAGCGTAAACGCAAGGCGGAAGCGGCGCGTCAGCATGAGGCAGAGCAGGCGTTACAGGCGGAAATCGCTGCGGAACAGCAGCGCGAGCAGCAGGCCCGTGATCAGGGGATCGTTGCAGAATACGTTTCCTATATCCAGGATAAAGTGCGGCGCAACTGGATACGGCCACCGGGGAGTTCGGAAGATTTCACCTGCAGGGTGCGGGTGGCCTTGATTCCGGGGGGTGACGTAGCAAAGGCGCATGTGGTGCAAAGTTGCGGGGACGCGGTGCTTGACCGCTCTGTTGAGTCAGCGGTATTCAAGGCGGCACCATTACCCGTGCCCCCGGATTCAGGTATGTTTCATTATTTTCGCGAGCTTGATTTTGTCTTCAGGCCTGATTGATTTACGTGCACCTTGTCATTGCGGGGAAAAGTGACGTGGGTAAGCAGCCCCGTCATTGCGAGGAACGAAGTGACGCGGATAAGCAGCCCCCGTCTTTGCGAGGAACGAAGTGACGCGGCAATCTCAGCAAGTCCGCTGCCAGATTCAGGAGATTGCCGCGCTGCGCTCGCAATGACGGAGTAATGCGCTCGCAATGACGGAGTAATGCGCTCGCAATGACGGAGTAATGTGCTCGCAATGACAAAGTAATGGGCCGCAATGACGGGTGATGGGTCCGTGATGAAAATTTAATTTTTGAAAGGAATGACTTTATTACTATGAAAATATTGATCAGAATAAGTGTGTTTCTCCTGTTGCTGCATGGCATCGCTGCACAGGCGGCATTGACCATTGAAATCACGCAGGGTGTAGAAGGCGCACTGCCGATTGCCGTGGTGCCGTTTGGCTGGTCTGGTGGTGCGCAGGCTTTACCGGAAAATGTCGCGGCGATTATTTCTGCCGACTTAAGGAGGAGCGGGCGTTTCGAGCCCTTGCCGGACAGTGACCTGGTTGCGCATCCCACTGATGCTGCGCAGGTGTTGTTTAGTAACTGGCGCATGGTGAATGTCGATAACCTGGTGATCGGGAAAGTCATCCAGACGTCTGAAGAGCAGTACACGGTAGAGTTCCAGCTGTTTGATATTCTACGCGGCAAGCAAATCGCCACTTTCAGTTTTCCGGCGGAACGCAAGGACCTGCGGCGGGTCGCACATCATATTGCTGATCTCATTTATGAAGAATTGACAGGTGTACGCGGCGCTTTCAATACCCGGGTTGCCTATATCACCACAAGCGGTCCCATCAGTAACAGGAGCTATACCCTGGTGGTCGCCGATTCAGACGGCTATGATCCGCAAACGATTCTGAGCTCGAAACAGCCGCTGATGTCGCCCTCCTGGTCACCGGAAGGTGCCCGGATTGCCTATGTCTCTTTCGAGAAGAAGACTGCGGAGATCTATCTGCAGGAGGTGGTGAGCGGTTCGCGCCGGAAACTGGCTTCATTCAAAGGTATTAATGGCGCACCCCGGTGGTCACCTGATGGACTGCGCCTCGCGCTGACCCTGTCGCGCGATGGAAATCCGGAAATCTACACCATGAACGTGAACAGTGGTGCATTGACCCGTTTGACCGTCAACGCGGCCATCGATACCGAGCCGACCTGGTCACCGGACGGCAGAAGTATTGTGTTTACCTCAAGCCGCGGGGGTTCGCCTCAGCTATACCGGATGTCATCGGCGGGTGGCAAGGCCACGAGACTGACGTTTGACGGTAAATACAATGCGGACGCTGATTTTTCGCCTGATGGACGTAAACTTGCTATGGTGCACGGAGAATCCGGTCGTTACCGGATCGCGGTGCTCGATCTTGAATCCGGGGCCCTGCGGGTGCTGACGGATGGCCGGCAGGACGAGTCCCCGAGTTTTTCACCAAACGGCAGTATCATTATTTATGCAACCGGGGAAGGCAATCGCGAGGTGCTGGCAGCGGTATCTGTTGATGGAAGGTTTCGCCAGCGTTTGTCGTTGCAGGCCGGTAATGTACGCGAGCCTTCATGGTCCCCCTTTGACGATCGCTAGGGGTTTGGTTACGAAGTATGGTTATGAAACACAGGAGTAATGCAATGAAATTCAGAGTTAGCAGATTAATAGCCGTGGTTTTGATTGCCGTACTGGCGGGTTGCTCATCGAAGGGCGGCACGACGGGTGATGCAACGATTGAGGACAGGGGCACCGCTGCCGAGGACGTCGCCGTTGCCAGCGGCCTCGGCAGCGGCACCAGTTTCGAGGCTTACCTGAGGGACAACCCGGATAGTCCGTTGTCGCGCCGGGTCATCTATTTCGAATACGACAGCGCAGAAATATCGAGTGAGAATCTTGACCTGTTGAGTGCCCATGCAGGATACCTCGGTGCAAACCCGGGCCAGAGGATAACCCTTGAAGGGAATACGGATGAGCGCGGCTCGCGTGAATATAATATTGCCCTGAGCGAACGGCGTGCACTATCTGTACAACGCATACTGGAATTTGATGGTATTGCATCCAGCCAGATTACGGTTGTCGGTTACGGGGAGGAAAAGCCGGCTGCAGAGGGTAGCAGCGAAGCCGCATGGCGTCTCAACCGTCGTGTTGAGATCGTTTACCAGGGCCAGTAATCATGACACGTACATTCTACCGGGCTGCTTTAACGGCAACACTGTTTGTAGTTGCGGCGCTTCCTGCGCAGGGGGCCATGGCTGCCCTGTCTACCACTCAACGGCTGGATGATATTGAACGCAAGCTGGATTCACGAGGTTTGCTCGATATATTAAGTCGTATTGAGCAGTTGCAGCAGGACCTGCAGGAGTTGCGCGGTGAGCTGGAGGTGCAGGCGCATATGATGCAGGACATGCTGCGCCGGCAGCGGGAACAATACCTGGATATTGACCGTCGCCTGCAGCAACTGGAAACCCCGACTGCCGGTGGACCGCCGCTTGCAGCGGGGGGTGAAACAAAAACGCTGCCACCGATGACCACGGCACCGGTTCAGGTTCCGCCGATGAGTACGCCACCGGCTGCCAAACCACCGGTAGCACCTGTACCCGGCAGCATGGAGCAGGCAGGGGAGCAGGCAGAGTATGACAAGGCACTCGCGATCCTCAGGGAAGGGCGTTATAAAGAGGCGGCGCAGGCCTTCAAGCAGTTCCTGGCGGACCACCCCGGCAGCACTTATGCGGATAATGCCAGTTACTGGCTCGGTGAAGCCTATTATGTGACCCGTAATTTTGACAAGGCCCAGGGGGCCTTCCAGAGCCTGGTCGATACTTTCCCGCAAAGTACGAAAGTTCCCGGCAGCCGTTTGAAGATCGCCTATATTCATTATGAAAAGAAGGATTGGACGGCGGCACGCAAGGCATTGTCTGACCTTGTCAGCGAGTATCCCGACACCACGGTATCGCGGCAGGCGAACGAGCGTTTGCAACGCATGAAAAAAGAGGGCCACTGATTTAAAACATCCTCGTCATTGCGACCTCACCACCCCCGTCATTGCGAGCGAAGCGAAGCAATCTCCTGAATCTGGCAGCGGACTATAGAGATTGCCGCGTCACTTCGTTCCTCGCAATGACGGCGAGCCAGGCTCGCATTGACGCATAGATTAGTTCTTCCCCCGATGGGATACCCATGCCCGAACCAACCCGCCTACGCATTACAGAAATCTTCCATTCCCTGCAGGGAGAATCGTTGTCTGCCGGTTGCCCGACCGTATTTGTACGCCTGACCGGCTGCCCGTTACGCTGCGGTTACTGCGATACCACCTATGCCTTCACGGGCGGGGAATGGATGGGGCTGGATGAAATCCTGGCCCGGGTTGAGACATTCGAGATACCCTATGTAACGGTAACGGGTGGCGAACCGCTGGCGCAGAAACCCTGTCTGGATTTGCTGCAGCGCTTGTGTGATGCGAATTACAGGGTGTCGCTGGAGACCAGTGGTGCGCTGGATATTTCGCAGGTTGATCCGCGTGTTTGCCGGGTCATGGACCTGAAAACACCGGGTTCCGGTGAAGTGGAGCGTAACCTGTATTCCAACATTGCATGCCTGCAGGAGCATGACCAGGTGAAGTTTGTTATTTGCAGCAAGGCTGATTACCAGTGGGCGCTGGATATCATTGACGAGTATAAGCTGAATGAACGCTGCGAGGTGTTATTTACGCCGAGCTATGGACAGCAGGATGCCGCCGAGCTTGCCGGCTGGATTCTGCAGGACCGGCTGCCGGTCAGAATGCAAATCCAGCTGCATAAATTCCTGTGGGGCGATGTGCCGGGTAAATGACCGCCACGTTGCCCGTGACTAAATGGTAACCCTGCATGCCTAAAGCAGTCATCTTACTTTCCGGCGGACTCGATTCCGTCACCCTGCTTGCGCTGGCGATAGAGCAGGGCTTTGAATGTTATGCCCTGAGCCTTGATTATGGTCAGCGGCACAAGGCGGAGCTTGTCTCGGCAAAAAATATTGCGGCATCCATGCGGGTCAGGGAACACAAGATTATTCGCATCGGGCTTGATGATGTGGGCGGTTCTGCATTGACGGATGACGCAATTGCCGTGCCCGACCACGCTGCAGACGGAATACCCGTTACCTATGTGCCGGCGCGCAATACAGTGTTCCTGTCGCTGGCGCTTGGCTGGGCCGAGGTGTTGGGCGCACTGGACATTTTTATCGGGGTCAACGCCGTTGATTATTCCGGTTATCCGGATTGCCGCCCCGAATATATCGCGGCCTTCAAAGAACTCGCGCAACTGGCAACCCGAGCCGGCGTGGAAGGCAGCCGCTTCGAAATTCATACACCGCTGATCGAACTCAGCAAAGCGGACATTATTCGTGAAGGCAAACGCCTGAAGGTGGACTATTCCAGCACCGTTTCCTGCTACCAGGCCGACCAGCAGGGCCGCGCCTGCGGGGTGTGCGATTCTTGCCGCCTGCGTGCAGAAGGCTTTAAAGCCGCCGGTATCCCCGACCCGACCCGTTATCAACACTAGGCCCTGATCTATTTGTCATTGCGAGCGCAGCGCGGCAATCTCAAAGATATTTAGCCCTCAAATTTATTTTGTGGGTCGGTTAGCCCCACCATCACTATGGTGGGGTTTCTATGGCAGGGTTCGGTTTTAAACCGTCAATTTTATTGACGGGTTCACTTTCCCCCCGCGCCATTATGCCCTTTTTCGCGTAACCAATTCTGGAACATTTTACTAAGCAGTGATGATGCCAATATAATTAGACCTACGATTAAAAAAGATGGCCACCTTTTCCCACCTTCACATAAGGTGCCCGCAACAAAAAAAAGCCTGCTTCCAGCATACAGAAGCAATGAATACATTAGAAGGAACCACGCCGTGCCATACAATATCTTATATTTACTTCTCCATGGTCGAGCCAAAAGTGAGTTATTTTGTGCTTTCCTTTTCATGACAGTATCTATGCCTTTCAATTCCCACTACTCATAATATAAGACTCTAAATAACAAATTATATTACAGGAAATATTTTATCTTGATGTCTTACTTTTCATAGGTG
>DAOVYA010000197.1 GCA_030635865.1 Gammaproteobacteria bacterium
GAATATGGTGGACGTCACCTGCAGGAGACAGACAAGAGCAGGGGACAGGATATTCTTGTTCGCGGCCTGCTTGGTCTACTGGAGGGCCTGTTTGCCGGCGTGCTGGTGTTTGTGTTGCTGGCGGCCATGCTGGCAAGGCGGGACGGGTGCGGCGTGCGCAGGAAAATGGACGATATCCTGTCGCGAAACACAGCTCTGCCGTGGCTTGTCATCCTTGTCACTATCAGCGTGTTACTGCTGCTTGTTTTTGTTTCGATAAATCTCGCCGGGGCCTATCACGTTCTCGGGACCGACAAGGTGGGCCAGGATGTTTTCTATCAGGCATTAAAGAGTATCCGGACCGGCCTGATTATAGGCAGTCTGACAACCCTGATCATGCTGCCCTTTGCCATCATGATGGGTATTCTTGCCGGCTATATGCGAGGCTGGATTGACGACGTTGTTCAATATATATACACCACCCTGAATTCAATACCCGGTATTTTACTGATTGCTGCCGCAATACTGATGCTGCAGGTCTTCATGGCCAACCACCCTGAATATTTTGAAACCACTGTAGAAAGGGCAGATATACGCTTGTTATTCCTGACCATTATTCTTGGTATTACCAGCTGGACCGGCTTATGCCGGCTGTTGCGCGGGGAATCTCTCAAGTTACGCGAGGCCGAATACATCCAGGCTGCCGTTTCCTTCGGAGTCACGCATGGCAAGGTTATTACCCGGCATATCCTGCCTAATGTCATGCATGTTGTATTGATCACGGTGGTGCTGGATTTCAGTGGCCTCGTCCTGGCCGAGGCGGTGCTGTCCTATGTCGGTGTCGGTGTTGACCCAACCATGAACAGTTGGGGCAATATGATTAACGGTGCGCGGCTGGAGATGGCGCGGGAACCGGTTGTATGGTGGTCCCTGCTGGCTGCCTTTATTTTTATGTTTGCGCTGGTGCTTGCAGCGAACCTCTTTTCTGATGCCGTACGTGATGCTTTCGATCCACGTACACGCGAACGATAATTTCTCAGGTAAACAGGAAATGACAGAACCCTTACTCAGGCTGGAAAATGTCAAGGTACGCCTCGGGCAGGGGGCGAGCGCGATACGCCCGGTTGACGACGTCAGCTTTGAAATCCACAAGGGAGAGACATACGCCTTGTTGGGTGAGTCTGGCTGCGGGAAATCCATGACTGCGTTGTCTATTCTGCGACTGTTACCGGAACCTGCCGGTCATATAACCCGGGGACATGTTTTTCTGGATGGTAAAGACCTGACCGCATTACCTGAAGCTGAAATGCGGACTATCCGTGGCCGGCGTATTTCAATGATCTTCCAGGAGGCAGCGACTTCACTCAACCCGGTATTAACAGCAGGAAGCCAGATTTCGGAGGTATTGAAACAGCACCATGGCATGAAAGGGCGTGCAGCCAGAGAGCGTGTCCTGGAGTTGCTGGACGCGGTTGGTATCCCGGATGTAAAGCGCCGTTACAGTGAGTACCCACACCAGCTTTCCGGTGGCATGAAACAGCGTGTCATGATTTCTATCGCGCTGGCAGGTGAGCCAGACCTGTTAATTGCAGACGAGCCCACGACAGCGCTTGATGTAACTATCCAGGCACAGGTGCTGGAGCTGTTGCAGCAACTCCAGGATAAAACCGGCATGGCGATCCTGCTGATAACCCATGATCTCGGCATAGTGGCGGGCATGGCAGATCGCGTGGCGGTCATGTATGCCGGGCAGCTGGTCGAGGAGTCCAGTCGCGAGCGGTTTTTTGCAGGGGCGCGGCATCCCTACAGCCAGAAGCTGTTCCAGTCGCTGCCGGACGTTAAAAAACGTGATCAGGCACTCGATACGATAAAGGGGTCTGTTCCGTCACTTGACCATGAGTTTGCAGGTTGCCGGTTTGCAGAGCGTTGCGATTATGCCTGGGACTATTGTCGGGACAACGTACCTCGCTGGTTAACTTCATCCGGTGGCAGGCATGTGCGTTGCCACCTGGCTGATGATGCAATATCGTCGCCTGGAATAACCACTGGTGTTTCGCAGAAACAGCCGGTGATTGTGCAGCAGTCAGAAAACACCGGTTCCTTACTCGAGGTTTCGGGGTTGAAAGTACATTTTCCGATTCATAAAGGGGTGTTCAAGCGTGTTGTTGGGCATGTATTCGCCGTCGACGGTGTGTCCATGGACATACCCAGAGGCTGTACACAGGCGCTGGTGGGTGAATCCGGTTGTGGCAAGACCACGGTCGGGAAGAGTATTCTGCAGCTGATCAGGCCAACGGATGGCAGCGTGCGTTTCGACAAGGCAGAGTTGACCACGCTCAGAGGCAGGCAACTGCGACGCCGGCGTTCAGATTTTCAGTTTATTTTCCAGGACCCTTACTCATCCATGAATCCGCGCATGATGGTCGGAGACATTGTCGAGGAAGGGATGATTGCGCAAGGTATTGGCAAGAACCGGGGTGAGCGGCGCAGGCGCGTTGAACAGTTATTTGCCCAGGTTGGTCTGTCAGCAGACTTTCTGCACCGTTATCCGCATGAATTTTCCGGTGGACAGCGGCAGCGTATCTGCATTGCGCGCGCACTGGCGGTTGACCCTCGCCTGATTGTTTGTGATGAACCTACCAGCGCTCTTGATGTTTCTGTCCAGGCGCAGATATTGAATCTGCTCAAGCAGTTGCAAAATGATCTTGGAATTTCATACCTTTTTATTACGCATAATATTTCGGTAGTCGCCTACCTGGCAGACCGGGTCGCTGTGATGTATCTCGGACGTATCGTGGAAGAAGGCAAGGTTGCTAATGTACTGGAACGCCCCCGGCACCCCTATACGCAGGCCCTGCTGTCCGCTGTACCAGTCGTTGAACAGGATACACATCGCGAGATCATTCGCCTGGAGGGGGATCTTCCCTCACCATCAAACCCGCCCGGGGGATGCCATTTCCACCCGCGATGTTTACATGCCATGCCGCAGTGTCAGCAGCAATATCCGGATGAAACCGGTTCGGATGACCACCGGGTACGCTGTTTTCTGCACGCCTGAACAAGAGGCTGGAATTTAATGAAATAATGCCAGTCAATCTGGCGGCCACTGCGGCTTTTCCTGAGCAAGGAAAATATAGGGCCGACGGACGGAAGGTGTTAGAATTTCCGCTTTCTGACGATTTTCAATCAATAAAACAGCAAGCAAGAGGAATATCCATGAGTATTCAGTCCTTTCATCCGCCTGTCCGTACCCTGATGGGTCCCGGTCCTTCCGATGTGAATCCGCGAATCCTGGAGGCCATGTCGCGGCCCACCATCGGCCATCTCGACCCCGCCTTTGTGTCCATGATGGACGAGATGAAAGACATGTTGCGCTACGCATTCCAGACGACCAATGATCTGACCATGCCGGTTTCTGCTCCCGGGTCTGCCGGTATGGAGATGTGTTTTGTAAACCTGGTGGAGCCGGGTGACAAGGTTGTGGTTTGCCAGAATGGTGTTTTTGGCGGACGCATGAAGGAAAATGTTGAGCGTTGTGGTGGCACGGCAGTCATGGTTGAGGATGACTGGGGTGTTGCTGTCGATCCTGACAAGGTCGAGGAAGCCCTGAAGGCCAATCCTGATGCAAAAATTCTTGCATTTGTTCACGCTGAAACTTCAACCGGCGCAATCTCGGACGCAAAGACCCTGACGGAGATTGCCCATCAGCATGACTGCCTGGTAATCGCAGATACGGTTACTTCACTTGGCGGTTCGCCGTTAATGGTAGATGAATGGAAGCTGGATGCGGTTTATTCGGGGACCCAGAAATGTCTGTCCTGCGTTCCTGGCCTGTCACCTGTCACCTTTAGTCAACGGGCCATCGATGTGGCGACCAGCCGTAAGACGAAGGTACAGAGCTGGTTCCTGGATTTGAACCTGGTTCTTGGTTACTGGGGTGGTGGCGCCAAGCGTGCCTATCATCACACGGCGCCAATCAATACCCTGTATGGCTTGCACGAAGCCCTGGTTGTCCTGCAGGAAGAGGGCATCGAGAATTCATGGGCACGACATCAGAAGAATCACGAGGCATTACGTGCCGGTATTGAGGCCATGGGCCTGTCTTTCGTTGTCCCCGAAGCCCAGCGCCTGCCGCAACTGAACGCGGTTTCGATCCCGGACGGTGTTGATGAGGCAGCCGTCAGGTCAGCCCTGCTGAGTGACTATAACCTTGAAATAGGAGCCGGTCTTGGAGCAATGGCCGGGAAAATCTGGCGTATCGGGCTAATGGGCTTTGCC
>DAOVYA010000209.1 GCA_030635865.1 Gammaproteobacteria bacterium
AGTGATTCGACACCGGGCCAACAGCAGTCGAAGCCTGTTAAAGAAAACCTGAAAAGGGGCTCTACTTGGCTGAGACTGTTCTTTATGTTTGTGGTGGTTATCCTCTATTCAGTTTCCAGGCTGGTCGTGAGTGCAGTCGTCCTGTTTCAGTTCTTCTGGGTATTACTCTCTGGAGAGACCAATAAATCACTCGAGAATTTCGGCCAGTCACTGGCGACCTATACATATCAAATCATCAGTTACCTGACATTCAATACCGAGGAGAGACCATATCCTTTTGATCTCGATTGGCCATCCGGACCGCCGGCCTAGGATCAACGGAGCATAAAGGGGTCCGGGGCTAAAGGGTGTCAAAAACACATTTTCTGCTTATATTAGAAACAAATGTGTTCTGACACCCTTTGTTCCCTGGAATCTACAATGCAGCCCATCATTTCCATATCAAACTTGTCAAAGACCTACGCCGGCGGTCAGCCGGCACTAAAGAATGTAAGTCTGGACATCGAGCCTGGTGAAATCCTGGCGCTGCTCGGTCCCAATGGCGCCGGTAAAACTACGCTGATCTCGATTATCTGCGGGATTGTCAACGCCAGTGCGGGCTCGGTGATGGTCGACGGCCATGACACCGTTGAGGACTTCCGCGCCACCCGAAGTATGATTGGCCTGGTCCCGCAGGAACTCACCCTCGGCGCCTTCGATACCGTGTGGAATACACTGTGTTTCAGCCGGGGCCTGTTCGGCAAAAAACCGGCCCCGGCTTACCTGGAGCAGCTACTCAAGGCCCTGTCGCTATGGGAGAGAAAGGATAGCGCGCTCATGACCCTGTCGGGCGGCATGAAACGGCGCGTGTTAATTGGCAAGGCCCTCGCACACGAACCTGCAATCCTGTTCCTCGACGAGCCCACGGCGGGCGTAGACGTGAAGTTACGCAAGGATATGTGGACACTGGTACGGCAGCTGCGCGAGACCGGCGTCACCATTATCCTGACCACCCACTATATCGAAGAGGCCGAGGAGATCGCTGATCGCGTCGGCGTCATCAACAACGGTGAGCTTGTGCTTGTGGACGACAAGCTGGCTTTAATGCACAAGCTCGGTAAAAGGCAACTGATCGTCGAGCTTGAAGGGGCCGTGAGCAGCGTGCCCGATGTACTGGCCCCGTGGGGGCTGGATCTTTCGACCGGTGGCAGCCAGCTCGCCTATACTTATGACCCACACAGCACAGACACCGGTATCAACGGATTGTTGGGCGCGATCAGCGAATCCGGATTATTGATAAAAGACCTGAAAACCACGCAAAGCTCCCTGGAAGAAATTTTTGTCAGCCTGGTAACCACAAAATCATGAACACTTGCGCCATCAAAGTCATCTACAAATACGAGATGCTGCGCGCCTGGGAAACCCTGCTGCAGAGCCTCGCCTCGCCGGTAATTTCCACGGTACTTTACTTCGTCGTGTTCGGCTCGGCAATTGGCTCGCGCATCGAACAAATAGGCGGCGTGTCCTACGGAACCTTCATCGTGCCCGGCCTGATAATGCTGGCACTGCTGACCCAGAGCGTTGCCAACGCATCGTTCGGCATATTCTTACCCAAATTCAGCGGCACCATATACGAAATCAAGTCCGCGCCGATATCAATGACTGAAATCCTGATTGGTTACGTGGGAGCCGCCGCCAGCAAGTCACTGATGATTGGCCTGATTATTCTTGGGACGGCAGGATTTTTTGTGCCCCTGGAGATCGCTCACCCCGTGTGGATGGCGGGATTCCTGATACTGACCTGTATATCCTTCAGCCTGTTTGGTTTCATCATCGGGCTGTGGGCAGACAACTTCGAAAAGTTGCAGCTCATCCCGATGCTGGTGATTACACCGCTGGTGTTTCTCGGTGGTAGTTTTTACTCGGTCAGTATGCTGCCTCCCGCATGGCAGACCATCACACTATTCAACCCGGTGGTGTACCTGATCAGCGGTTTTCGCTGGAGCTTTTTCGAAGTCTCCGATGTTAGCGTGGGAGTGAGCCTGACCATGGTGCTGGTATTTCTGGGCGCCTGTCTGATTATCCTGAGGTGGATGTTCAGGACAGGCTACCGATTGAAGCAATAATCGTAGGAAACCAGGATCAGATCCCGGTTTTGTTCTAGCGAAACACAGTGACAAGGAGGACACCGCTGATGACCACATTAGTGGTTGGAGCTACAGGCAAGACAGGGCGGCCCCTGGTGGAACAGTTGCTGGGCAAGAGTCATAAAGTTCACGTTATTGTCCGCTCGTCTCACACGAATAAACGGGGACAGACCACGGTTTCGTGATGTAGCGGGGCGATGACCTCCAATTTACTGGCTTATTCAATTCCCCGATAATTTATTTAGCTATCGCTACCGTCACTGCTAGTATTGGTCGAATGCCGGCACATCAATATAGCCAATGAACCAGGATCTTGACCTCATCGGTCTGGTCGCCGGGCTGGGGCTGTTTCTGTACGGCATGCGGCAGCTCGAGTCCGGTCTTAAAAGGCTGGTTGGCGGCAGCTTCCGGCGTTTCCTGCGACAGTCGACACAACACCGGCTGGCCTCGGTATCCGGCGGCATCGTGGCGACGGCCATTGTGCAGAGCAGCTCCCTGGTTGGCCTGATTGTGCTCGCTTTCGTGGGCGCGGGCATTATTCCGCTGGTGAATGCCATTGGCATCGTGGTGGGATCCAATCTTGGCACCACGTTTACCGGCTGGATCGTGACGGCACTGGGTTTCCGGCTTGACCTGGATACTTATGCCCTGCCGGTACTGGGTATCTCGGCGCTGGGTTATACCCTGTTGAAAGACCGTTGGCAGGCGTTCTGCCTGTTCCTGGTTGGCCTGTCGCTGATCGTCGCCGGTCTTGGTTTCATGAAAACCAGTGTCGCAACCCTGGCCACGCAGTTCGACATGGAAAGCATCAGGGATCTCCCGTTGCTGGTTTTTCTCGTTGCCGGTTTGATACTGACCGCCATCATCCAGTCCAGCTCGGCGACGATGATGATTACCCTGAGCGCGTTGCATGCGGAACTGATTCCGTTGCAGGCTGCGGCGGCCATCGTAGTCGGGGCGGACCTGGGTACCACCAGCACGATAATTATCGGCAGCCTGCAGGGGGCGATTGCCAAGCGGCGTGTTGCCCTGGCACATTTCATTTTCAACCTGGTGGTTGGTGTCGCAGCCTTTCTTGCGTTGGTGCCGTTGCTGTACGTAATCAGCGACTGGCTGCAGCTGAAAGACCCGCTGTTTTCCCTGGTGCTGTTTCACAGCCTGTTCAACCTGCTGGGTATTATTTGCTTCCTGCCGTTTCTGTCCGGGTTCACGGGCCTGATAGAACGCTGGATTCCGGAAGAACCCTATGCCATGGCCAGTTCTTATATTCACAACGTGCCTGCAAAGGTTACGGATGCGGCACTGGAGGCGTTGCGCAAGGAGAGTCGTGCGTTGCTGCTGGTGGCGGTGCGCATGAACATGAAGGCACTGGGGGTGAAGGGGAGCGCACTGCCTGCCGGGACGGATTTCAGTTATGAACGCCTCAAGACCCTGGAAGGCGAGATCGTTTCTTTTGCTATCCTTATGCAACAGGAACGGCTGCAGGAAAACGAGGCCAGTGGTGTTGAACGTTACCTGTATATCACCCGGCGTGCGGTATTTTCCTGTAAATTGCTCAGGGATGTCGCGGCGGACATGGAATACTTCAGCGAACACCCGGTCGCCAGTCTCACGCTGGGTTATGACGAGTTGCGCAGGTTTGTGATTGATACTTACCGGCAGGTGCTGGAACTACTCAGTGCAGACCACGAGGCCGAATTCGTCCGGGGTGACAAGGAGGTTGAAGTGCGGATCGCCGAGGACGGCAAGGTCCTCGCCAAGGAAGTCGAGGACGACGAAGAAGACGACGACAAGGACGATTGACGTTCGTAGGTGGCTGCGGAAGAATCAGACAACCATCAGAATCGGTGGACCATCACAGGATCGCTACAATTCGCCAAGTTCCGGGTCGCCCGCGGTCTCCCG
>DAOVYA010000262.1 GCA_030635865.1 Gammaproteobacteria bacterium
GGAAATCGGCAATGCTGGTGCCTTCGCGCATCAGCTGGAAGTACCAGGTGCCGTCCATGGTGTCGCCGTAGAGTACGGCGCCCTTGATGCGGTTGTCCTTAATAACAATTTTCTTGTAGGTGCCGCTGGACTGGTCCTGCAGGCTGATGACTTCGTCGCCTTCTTCTTCGTTGAATTCACCGGCCGAGAACAGGTCAATGCCAGTGACCTTCAACTTGGTGGAAGTCACCGAGCCTTTGTAATGGGCATAGCCCAGGCCGGCGAGCTGGTTGGCAGCAACCTTGCCCTGTTCGAACAGGGGTGCTACCAGCCCGTAGGCGATGCCACGGTGCTGTGCACATTCACCAACGGCATAAATAGCCGGGTCAAAGGTCTGCATGGTGTCGTTGACCACGATGCCGCGTTCGCAGTGCAGGCCGGACTTTTTGGCAAGCCCGGTATTCGGGATAATGCCGACACCCATGACGACGAGATCGGCCTCGACCTCACTGCCGTCCTTGAAGCGCACGCCCTGCACACGGCCATTACCGATGATCTCAGCCGTCTCCGCTTCCATCAGGAAAGTCATGCCACACTCTTCAAGGGAGGCTTTCAGCAAGCTTGCTGCCGGTTTGTCGAGCTGGCGTTCCATCAGGGTATCCAGCAGGTGTACAACGGTCACCTCCATGCCCTGTTTCATCAACCCGTTGGCGGCTTCGAGTCCCAGCAGGCCACCGCCGATGACGACTGCTTTTTTGTAATCCTTCGAGGCCTGCAGCATGGTGTCGACATCATGGATATCGCGGAAGGCAATCACGCCGTCCTTGTCGTTTCCCGGTACCGGGATCATGAAGGGATTGGAACCGGTGGCCAGCAACAGGCGGTCGTACATAGCGATCGTGCCGTCTTCGGCGATCACCTTTTTGTTTACACGGTCGATCTCCGTGACTGACTTGCCCTTGTACAGCGTAACGTCATTGTCGATGTACCACTGCTCGTCGTTGAGCATGATGTCATCAACGGTTTTCTCACCGGCCAGAACCGGGGAGAGCATGATGCGGTTGTAGTTGCCATAGGGCTCCGCACCGAACACCGTGATGTCATAGTGCTCCGGCGCGATTTTCAACAGTTCCTCGAGTGTGCGCACACCCGCCATTCCGTTGCCGACCAGGACCAGTTTTTCTTTCATGGGTCTCCACCTTGAATCTGAAAACGTCAATTACCCATCTATAGAGCAAGGGCTGTGCCAACTAGCAGGGAATGAGCCTGTGAATATATAACTCATTGTATTTAAGTGAAAATACGCACACTAACATGCGTTTATCCGTGAGCGCCTCCAACAACGCATGCACTAAAATAGTGCGCATTAATATATTAGTGCACACTAATAATGCATGCTTTCAGCAAGGGTTTTGCCATGGGTGGATGGGTTGGTCGCCCTCACTGGTTACCACACCAATCAGCGGGCAGCGCTTAAGTAATTGAGAACGTGTAATAAAAAACAGCGACGTTGCTTTTGACCGGAGCTAAAACCGGTATTGATACCGCGAGCAAAACGAAATGGCACAGTCCTTGCTCTTGTACTTGTTAATGTTAATACGGAGACAGTAGATGAGCGCTTCAGGTTTGAATCTTTTTTCCTTTTCAGGGAAAAACCGCATCTTGCATCTGACGTGGTTTGCTTTTTTTCTGAGCTTTTTAGTCTGGTTCAATCATGCACCACTGCTGTTTTCATTGCGTGAAACGTTCGGGCTGACTGACCAGCAGATCAAGACACTGCTTATCCTGAACGTCGCATTAACCATACCTGCACGTATTATCGTGGGTATGCTGGTCGATGCCCTGGGACCAAAGCGGATGTTCTCACTGTTGCTTTTTGTTTCCAGCATCCTGTGTTTTGGATTTGCCATGGCAGAGACCTACGAACGCCTTGCGTTGATGCGCTTTTTACTGGGTTTCTCCGGTGCCGGCTTTGTGATCGGTATACGCCTGATCAGTGAATGGTTCCCGGCACGGCAGTTAGGCATCGCCGAGGGAATTTATGGCGGCTGGGGCAATTTTGGATCAGCGGCTGCGGCTATTACCCTGCCGTCACTGGCGCTTTTGTTTGGTGGCGATGACGGCTGGCGTTATGCCGTGGGTTTTACTGGTGCGCTGGCATTGATCTACTCTGTCATCTTCTTTTTCTCGGTCAGTGATACCCCCAAGGGATCAACCTATTTCAAGCCGAAGAAGAACGGTGCCATGGAAGTCACCAGCAAGGGCGACTTCTTTCTCTACCTGCTGATGAATATCCCGATGTATGCGGCACTGGCCGTGCTGGCCTGGAAGCTTGGGCCGTCAAATACGGGCATGTTGTCTGCCGGGTTTGTGAATATTGCCTATGCACTGTTGGCCGGGCTGTACCTGTTCCAGGCAGTGCGTATTTACCAGATTAATAAACACGTATTCACATCGATCGTTCCGGAGATAGATCGCTACTCATTCAAACAGGTTGCAGTACTGGACCTGGCTTACATGGTGACTTTCGGGTCGGAACTGGCGGTTGTTTCGATGTTACCGCTGTACTTTAAAGATACGTTTGATTTATCGATTGTTACCGCTGGCCTGCTGGGCTCCTTCTTTGGGACCATGTGCCTGGTTGCGCGGCCGGGTGGCGGCTGGCTGAGTGACAAACTGGGCCGCAAGACTACCCTGGTCGTGGTGCTGGCGGGCCTGGTTGCAGGATATCTGCTGATGAGTTTCATTGATTCAGACTGGCCGGTTGCACTGGCTGTACTGGTAACCGTGTTCTGCGCGCTGTTTGTACACTTCGGAACCGGTGCCGTGTTTGCGGTTGTCCCGCTGGTGAAACGACGACTGACAGGCCAGATTGCCGGTATGGCCGGTGCCTACGGTAACGTGGGTGGCGTGACGTTTCTTACCGTGCTTTCTTTTGTATCACCCATGATATTCTTTATGGTTATCGCCGGTTCTGCCTTGATTACACTGGTAGTTGTTGCTTTTTTTCTCGAGGAGCCGGAGGGACACATGGCGGAAGTGTTGCCGGATGGTACGGTACAGGTGATCGAAGTGCCCTGAACGAAAAATCTGTCTCTCGCAAAGACGCCAAGAAAACCCTATTCAAGTAAGCTCTGATTTATTTAAAGGCTCCTGTCATTGCGGACGAAGCGCTGCAATCTCATAGTTTGAAATCAGTTGCTTTAGAGATTGCTTCGCCTAC
>DAOVYA010000086.1 GCA_030635865.1 Gammaproteobacteria bacterium
GAAATATTCGTCATTGCACCCCAGGAGTACTTCCTCAGGATGGCTATGCCATCCTTCAGGGCGCGGCGAAGCGCGGCAATCTCCTGAATCTGGCAGCGGGCTAAAGAGATTGCCGCGTCACTGCGTTCCTCGCAATGACAGGACTATTTTTCGTCCCAGGCCAAGAAACGCAAACAACACAAGCAGCAGGAATGTCGGGTCGTTTGTCTTGCTGTTACTCACACTGCAGCCAATAAAATCATCGATAAAGGTTCTATCCTCTTCTTCAGCAGCAGCCACAGCAGCAGCATTAACGGTTGCTACAAAGTCCCAGTTCAGGATTTCCAGGAGTTCGGTGTCTGACAATCCCAGCAGCAAACGGGTGTCGATGGCGTTGTTGCTATTGAACGTGGCCGCATTCGCTATAGCGCTGGTAACGGTATTGTTGGACCCCTGGATGCTACCCAGCCCTGCAAAAAACATCAGTGAACGGGTTTTGTTGGCCGGGATGGTAATGCTGAAGGAGAACCCGATGCCTTCAGGCTGGGCTTTGCTGTCGTTGCAGACAGTTTGGGTGATGGGCGCCAGGGGCGTGACATCAGGGGTACCCGGACCGTAAATCACGGTGGTGTTGACAGCATCGGGGCCGACGTTGTTGTCAGAGGTGACGATCCAGCGGTCGTCTTCCGTGAATAGTTTGTCACCGGAGGCAGTCTGTTCGATCTGGGTGTCGGTATCAGAGCCCAGGTTGATGGGGACATCCACGTTAACGGCGATAGCAACGTTGGTCGGGTTGTCGAAGATCGCGCGGATTCGCGCCGCCTGGACCGAGCCGGAAAACAGGATCTCGAGGGTCACGTTCAGCCCGGATAGCACCACCGGTCCGGCCGTTAATGTCTCACCTTTCAGGTCTACATCGGCGGGTGCTTCAAAGATAACGCCGTCCACATACAGCTGGTAGGCATTATCAAATGCATCGGTGGCACCGTTTGCGCTGGTGGCCTCGCTGATGCCCATGCCGGCGCTGCTGCCGTCACAGTCGCCTGTGAAGGCTGTTAAATTTGACCCCCCGGTGTTCGTAACGATCCATGCCAGGCTGTTAAAGCCCGTCACGGTCAATGGCAATGTTGCAGCAGTAACCGTGCCTGCAAACAGGCAGGCCAGCAGGATTATTGGCGTTAAGAAGGCATGTATCCGTGTGTGGAGCATACTTTAATTATGACCTTTTTTTGGCTGGGTTGCATTCCCGGCGGGGCGCCGGTCCTGCCTCGACACAGGGGTAGTGTTGGGCCGGAATTTGCGTAGGACCCGCGCCTCGCGGGGAACGGTTCCAGGCATTCCCGGCAGGATTCAGCCCATGCCATTCATGATGGAGAGCAGTTGCCGGTAACTGTCATATCGGCGTGTGCTGATTGTGCCACGTTCAACGGCGGCGGTGATGGCACAGCCGGGTTCGGACAGGTGCCGGCAGTCATTGAACTTGCACTCACCCGGCAGGCCGTGGAATTCACGAAACCCGTTTCCAAGTTCAAGCGGGCCGGTTTTACCGAGTTTGAAGTCCCGTACGCCCGGCGAATCAATCAGTTTGCCACCGTGTGGCAGGTGGTACAGGGTCGTGGCAGTGGTTGTGTGTTTTCCCAGCCCGGATGCCGCCGAAAGTTTTCCGATTGTAATGTCGAGTTCCGGCAGCAGTCGCTTGATGAGCGATGATTTTCCGACACCACTTTGGCCGACAAGGATGCTGGTCCTGTTTGTCAGGTGTCCCGCAAATTCCTCGATGCCCGTGTTTTCCAGCGCGCTGGTGAACAGGGCAGTATAACCGATGTCGTTGTATTCTCCGAACAGTAATTCAATCCTGCTGCGTTGTTCGGTGTTCAGCAGATCGGATTTGTTTACAACGATCAGCGGGATTGCACCTGCCAGTTCGGCTGCGACGGTGTACTTGTCAACCAGGAAGGTGTCGAGCGCAGGTTCCGGCGCGGCTTCGATAATGACCTGGTCAATATTTGCTGCCAACGGCCGTTCTTTGCTGTTGCCATCCAGGCGCTGCAGTACGTTGCGGCGTGGAAGGATAGTCTCGATAACGCCTTCACCCTGGCCGGTTGGCAGCCATTCAACCTGATCACCGCAGACCATCTGTTCCAGTCCGCGGCGCGCTACGCAACGGTGCAGGTTTCCGGCAGGGTCTTCCAGCAGCTGTTGCTTGCCGTAGTTTATGATGACGAGGCCCGTGTGGCTATCGTCAGGTATGGCGTTTGGCGGATTATCTGTCTTTGAGTCGGGGCAGTGAGCCGGGTCGGTAGACATGCAGTTGTTATTCGGTTGCAGGCAACAGGGCGTCTATTTTTGCAGCGCAAATGAAGTCATTTTCAGACAGGCCGCCGATGGCATGGGTGCTGTAGCGGACATGGCAGCGGTTGTAGCCAACCTCAATGTCCGGGTGGTGGTCCTCGGTGTGCGCAATCCAGGCGAGCGCGTTGACGAACGCCATGGTCTGGTAATAGTTCTTGAACGTGTATGTCCGGCTGATTTCCTTGCCGGTCACGTCAATTGACCAGTCCTTGTGTAATTCAGAAAGCAGGCTGTTTGCCTGTTCCGGTTCCAGTGGCGTTACACCACCTTCGCAGGGTTTGCATGTCTTGCTGGTCAGGTCACAGACGCTCATGGTTGTCACTTGTAGTGGTAGTAGGTGGTATTCAGGTATTCGGTGACGGCGGCGATATCTTCTTCAAACCACTTGAGTCCGAGAGACAGTTCACAGCGCTCGACCTGTTTTTGCAGGCCGTCCAGGGAGCTAACCCGGCGATTCTCGCGTGTGTACATGCCATCATCATGACAGCCCATGCAGTTTTTCTGCTGCAGTGATTTTCCGTGACTGATGTCGGCAGCATGCAGTGGATATGCAGCAAGTACCGCGAGCAGTGCAGATAGAGCTGGTATTTTGTAATACATTTTTAGCCTCCGGCTGTTGTTGTGCTCATATTACCGGATATATGTGCGATACGCACCGGTGCCGGCGGGTGCGAGTCATGGAAGGCTGAATACAGCGGGTCCGGTGTCAGGGTGCTGGCATTCTCCCGGTACATTTTCACCAGCGCATGGATCAGGTCACTACCGCTGGATTGTTGTACGGCATAGGCATCGGCTTCAAATTCATGTTTCCTGGAAAGCAGCGACATGACGGGTTGCAGGAAAAAAGTAAATACCGGCATGATCATCATAAACAGCAGCAGGGCCATCCAGTCAGAGGGCTGACTGACTCCGAGCCCTGTATAAAACCAGGTTTCACTCGCTAGCCAGCCGAGTATTGCAAGACCGGCAAGGCTGAGCGCGGCCGCGGAAAGAAAACGTTTTTGTATATGTTTGAGTTTGAAATGCCCCAGCTCATGCGCCAATACCGCCTCGATTTCCTGTGGTTCGAGCGAGTCAAGCAGGGTGTCGAAAAAAACGATGCGCTTGTTGCGGCCTATCCCGGTGAAATAGGCGTTGCCATGCCCGGAGCGTTTCGAGCCATCCATGACATAAATCCCCTTGCTGCGGAAGCCGCATTTATCCAGCAGGGCCTGGATGCGTTGCTGCAAGGCCTCGTTTTCCAGCAGTGAGAACTTGTTGAACAGTGGTGCGATGACAGCCGGGTAGGCCCAGAACATGATGAGTGAAAAGCTCATCCACGCGGCCCACAGGTACAGCCACCAGCGTTCACCCGCCACATTCATGATCCACAGGGCCAGTACGATCATGGGTCCGCCGATGGCAAGCAGCAGCGCGGTCTGCTTGACGAGGTCTGTAATGAAGATGCGCGGTGTCGAGCGGTTAAAGCCAAAACGTTCTTCCACGACGAAAGTGTGATAGAGACTGAAGGGCATCTCCAGCAGGGCCATGATGACAAACGCGCTGAGTATCACGCCGGCTCCGGTTGACAATGCTCCGAGGCCGGCCATGCCCCAGGTGTTGTTCAGCCATTCAAGACCGCCACCGAGTGTCCACCCCAGTAACAGCAGGCTGTCATAGGCCAGGTCAATCATTCCTATCCGCGTATTGGTGATGGTGTAGTCCGCAGCCTTGTGGTGATCGCTGATCGGGATGCGTTGTGTAAAGGATTCAGGTACCGTATCGCGGTGTTTCTGTACATGGGCAAGATGCCGGCTGGCAAGCCAGAAACGAAGTAGTACAGATCCTGCCAGTGCCAGCAGAAACAGAAGGGTAAATGTGTGCATAATCGCGTTTGTCCCGGTAAACAAGTAGGCATGAGATTAGCCTCTGATGCAATGCGACTCAACCATATTTCCAGTAAGGTGGAATCAGGGCTAACTTTATATCGCCTCATGCACAAGATTTGAATCGCACTTTTGAAAAGAATAAGTTTGGCCGAAATTCGGCTTCCTCTGAATTTCGAGTTTTTCAACAGTATCGGCCCAGGCCATGTAAAAACTCAATGCTTTCAAAAATTGTTAAACTTTTTACCACCTGGATGCAAATAGCTATTTATTTGCCTGCCAAATACGGAGCAACCTGGCTACGTTGACCCGATAATCGCGGCGTTACCCCACTTTCAAAAATCACTTTTTGTTTTTACACAGCCTGGGCTAGTTCCGGACATTGGGAGCCACCGTCATTACAGCATCGTCACTCCAGCGTAGACCGGAGTCCAAAAAGGATCCCTGGAAGAGGATCAATCGAGTCTGACCCTATTGATCGTTGGGAATATCCGTAAGTTACGGCTTAAAGGTCTTCTTCCGGCCGATACTATCGTCACTCCGGCGTAGACCGGAGTCCAAAAAGGATCCATCTGTGGATCTTTCTAACGACTACCCGAGCCGCTCGGCATGTACGTCGTGCTTTTTTAGCATCTCCAGAATGCGTATCGGATCTATCAGATCCGGGTCATACTCGACGATCATCAGGTGAGGCGTTGCGTCCTCGGAGGCAGCGGCCATGATGCCATCTTGTGCCAAAAGTTTATCGCGAATTGTCTCGCGCGCATCATGTTCCAATGTCTCATCGAGATGGAAAGTGACGTCTGTCATCTTGATACTCATATTGGCCTCCTAAAAATAATGAAGCAGCCTCCTTGGCCCCCCACGGGCCTTCTTGCAGCAGACGAACTCATGGTGCGCCCGCCACGCGATTCAACAGAAACTGTTACCGATACACTATACATAGTTGCTACAGCGCACTTCCGAAAGACGTAGGTACGGCTAATTGTTGATTACTTGATCCAGGTCAACTGCGAGGACAATAACTACACGGCTTGGTGCAGTGAATGCAAATTAGACGCAGTGCAATGCTGGTTGGCCATACAGAAGGCTGAGATGTGGGACCGCAAGCATTACGTCAGTCTGGATGGCCGATCCTGCTGATTTTCAGGCCCAACCCGGTTTTTCCGGCGGTTCTTTGTCTCGCTGCCCCACCTAAGGCGAGATAACGTCACCCGGCTGCTCCCGCAACATGTCAGCAGAGACCTGGTTTGCCTCTGATACAGCAAGGAGGAAATAGCTGGGCTCTTCGTTACGTATCAGGTCGATGGAAGATGTATAGGAACGAACTTCATCGGGATAAAGCGCTGAACGCTCTGTCCCGGTAGATGCATCCATATATTCTACTTGCGTCACACCAATCTGAATGCCGATGTCATTAAAAAGCAGTATCTCTACAACCGGGCGGACGACCGACAGTGTGTCATTGTGCATTACGAGGCGATATTCGTAGTTTCGTTTCTTGCCATTTCTTGCCAAGGTGAAGATGATGTTGCGGATGTACTTATCATCGATGGTAATTACTTCGTCGTATTTTAGTGGCAGTAAACCCGGAATCCGGTTCTGAACCAGCACATCCATTTCATTTCTGACAGTTTCCAGTTTGCTGATAATAGTGCTCATGGCTATTTCCTGTTTCCGTAACTCAAGCAACGTCTGCTCATGTTCTGTTGATTTTCTGGCGATGTGAAACCAGGTGAAAACATAGATCAGAAGAAAAAGTGTTGATATACCGGCAAGTAGATATTTGTAGCGCCTGATTTTGGCTCCGCAACGATAGGATGATAATGAACGGCGGGATTGGCGAGAACGGGAGGTTGGCTTTTTGCTGGATGTCGACTGTAATGTCGCTGTCGTGTTATCTGACTGCATGTAAATTTTCTCCGTCAATCGTTCCTGACAAGTACAGGTCGCAACCGTAAAGCCTGTAACGGTAAATATAATGCCGTGGTATTATTCCATTAGAAACAGGCACTAATATAGCACGAGTATTTTACTGTAAACAAATTGAATTCACGTCATACAATGAGCGTCACTCATTCGATGGAGAATAATCAAATGATTGGGTGACGATTGTGTAACAAGAACGAATCGGAGAGGGGTTAAATATTTTGGGTAATTATAGTGTGGGTGTCGTGGCGTTACTGGTTGCAGGGTTGCTCAATGGCTGTGCTGCACTGGTGGTGGGCGGTGCGGCCGCGGGTGGTTACTATGTCGAAAAGAACAAGCGCACTATGGCAGAAATTTACGATGATGCCGGCATCACCGCTTCAATCAATTCA
>DAOVYA010000165.1 GCA_030635865.1 Gammaproteobacteria bacterium
CGACCCATCCCCCATCATTGCAACCCATCCCCCGTCATTGCGAGCGAAGTGCGGCAATCTCATGAAGCTGGCAACGGACTTGACGAGATTGCCGCGCTTCGCTCGCAATGACGACTCTTTATAGGTTTTCCGGCTATTCCAGCCTGTTCGTACCATGAAGTTTTCTCCCAACACTCTCTACCGGCAACTGCTGCTCCACCCGGCATCCGCTTACCGGGTCGCCTACAGTGGCGGGCTGGATTCGCATGTGCTGTTACATGCGCTGGTCCAGGTGCGTGACCGGCTGGGCGCGGCCATCGGGGCCGTGCACGTGAATCATGCCCTGCAGGCCGATGCCGATAGCTGGGAAGAGCACTGCAGGAATGTGTGCAGGGATCTCGGGGTCGATTATGTGTCCTTGCGGGTCAATGCCGGTGCCGCGACGGGCGACAGTCCGGAAGCCGCCGCCAGGGATTCCCGCTATGCGGCGTTGGCAGAGTGGTTGCCTGCCGGTGAATGCCTGCTGACCGCACAGCACCAGGATGATCAGGCTGAAACCCTGTTGTTGCAGTTGCTGCGCGGCAGTGGCGTCAATGGTCTCGCAGCCATGCCGTTGCTGGGTACACTGGGCCGAGGGCAACTGCTGCGCCCCTTGCTGGGCTTTGCCCGCCGGCAGTTGCTGGCCTATGCCGAGGCAAACGGGCTCTGCTGGATTGAAGACCCGAGCAACCGGGATTCAGCCTTCGATCGCAACTTCCTGCGCGCACGTGTTTTTCCCCTGCTGCAGGAGCGCTGGCCCGCGGCAGCGGTCACCCTGTCACGCAGTGCCGCGCATTGTGCCGAGGCATCTAGCCTGCTGGAGCAACTGGGTGAGCAGGACCTGGCAGGCATCAGGGCCGGGCGGAAGGACCGGCTGTCGCTGGGCAGGCTGGTTGCTTTGCCGATGCAACGCCAGCGTAACGTTCTGCGTCTCTGGATCCGGCAGACAACCGGTGCCGTGCCGTCTGCCGCGGTGCTGGCACGTATACAGAACGATGTCTTGCACAGTCGCCGTGACGCAGAGCCCTGTGTGCGCTGGGGGGCGCACGAGGTGCGGCGTTATCGGGATGATCTGTATTTATTACAACAAAGGTCTGAACCGGATAACTCGCGCATACTCGAGTGGCCATTGCCGCAACCCCTGGCCTTGCCGGGTGCGGGCGGGGTGCTGAATGCCACGCCCGGGACCGGCCGCGGGATCCGGGCCAGCGCCGTTGAATCCGGTGTGCGGGTGAGCTGGCGCCGGGGTGGTGAACGCTGCCTCCCGGCGGGCCGTGGACAGCATCATTCCCTGAAGAAATTATTCCAGGAACGCGGTATTCCGCCCTGGGAGCGCTCACGTATTCCGTTGATCTATATTAATGACCAGTTGGCCGCCGTGGCCGGATTATGGGTATGCGAGCCCTTCCATGCGCGGCCCGCCGAGTCCGGCCTGTTGATTGACTGGCAACGAAGCTGAAAAATACCTGGCAGGTGCCTGAATCCGGCGTCCCTGACCCATGCGGGTAATTGAGGTGGCCCCCCCAATCTGGTAACGTGTGTGCCCGTCCTGTGGCAATTGTGTCGCACTCGAACTCCAGGCAGTAAATGACCCGATTCATCTTCATCACCGGCGGTGTTGTGTCCTCATTGGGCAAGGGCATCGCATCGGCCTCGCTGGGCACATTGCTCGAAACCCGTGGTCTCAAGGTGACCCTGCTGAAACTCGACCCCTACATCAATGTAGACCCCGGTACCATGAGCCCGTTTCAGCATGGCGAGGTGTTCGTCACCAATGATGGGGCGGAGACCGACCTGGACCTGGGCCATTACGAGCGTTTTGTCCGTACGACCATGACAAAGGACAACAATTTTACAACCGGGCAGGTCTACGAGAACGTGATCCGCAAGGAGCGGCACGGGGATTATCTCGGTGCAACAGTGCAGGTGATTCCCCATATCACGGACGAGATCAAACACAACATCCGCAAGGGTGCTGGTGATGCGGATATTGCCATGGTGGAAATTGGCGGAACGGTCGGCGATATCGAGTCACTGCCATTCCTGGAAGCCATTCGCCAGATGGGCGTGGAGCTGGGCCGCGAGCGTGCCCTGTACATACACCTGACGCTGGTCCCTTATATCGCCGCCTCCGGCGAAATCAAGACCAAGCCAACCCAGCACTCGGTCAAGGAGCTGCGCTCGATCGGTATTCAGCCTGACATATTGTTGTGCCGTGCAGACCGGCCGCTACCGTCGGCCGAGCGCCGCAAGGTTGCCTTGTTTACCAACGTGGAAGAGCGGGCCGTGATCTCGGCAGTCGACGTGGACAACATTTATAAAATCCCTGTTTTACTGCATGAGCAACAGCTCGATGACATCGTAGTGGAAAAAATGAATATTGATGCCGGGCCGGCCAACCTGGCGGAATGGGAAAAGGTTATTCGCGACAGCGGACGGGCCGAGAGGGAAGTGACCATTGCCATGGTCGGCAAGTATGTTGAACTGACGGAATCCTACAAGTCATTGACGGAGGCATTGATCCACGCCGGCATACATACCCTCACCAATGTCAGGATTCGTTATGTTGATTCTGAAAATATAGAAAATAACGGGGTCGGGGTGCTGGAAGGGGCTGATGCGATCCTGGTGCCCGGTGGTTTCGGCAAGCGCGGAGTCGAAGGCAAGATCGAGGCTGTCCGTTATGCCCGTGAAAATCAGGTTCCCTATCTCGGTATCTGCCTGGGTATGCAGGTGGCCGTCATCGAATATGCGCGTAATGTAGCCGGTTTGAAGGGCGCACATTCCACGGAATTCAAGAAGGATGCAGAGCATCCCGTGATCGCGCTGATTACCGAGTGGAGCTGTGAGGATGGTGGCTTTGAGCGCCGCAGTGAAGAATCCGACCTTGGCGGGACCATGCGGCTCGGCGGTCAGAAATGTAAATTGGCCCCCGCCAGCCTGGCACATCGCCTGTACGGCCAGGACACGATTACAGAGCGGCACCGGCACCGCTACGAGTTTAATAACCAGTATCGCAAACGGCTTGAAGAGAAGGGTTTGTGCATGTCGGGTGTGTCCCTCGACGGCGAACTGGTCGAAGTTGTTGAAATCAGCGCACACCCCTGGTTCTTTGCCTGCCAGTTTCACCCGGAATTTACATCAACACCGCGTGATGGCCACCCGTTATTCACCGGTTTTATCGAGGCCGCCTGCAGCTACCATGAAAAACTGCACCCTGCGCCTGTAACGGCAGTTGCGCAGGCAGATGCGTGAGTCCTGACCAACTCCGGGTTAACTTCCTATGAAATTATGTGGATTCAATGCCGGCATCGAGCATCCCCTGTTTTTGATTGCAGGGCCGTGTGTGATCGAGGGTGAAACATTGACACTCGACACTGCCGGGAAATTGAAAGAAATCACCGCTAAGCTCGGGATACCGTTTATCTTCAAGTCATCCTTCGACAAGGCCAATCGTTCCTCGCATAAAAGTTTTCGTGGTCCCGGGATGGATGAAGGGTTGCGTATTCTGGAAAAGGTGAAGGATCAAGTTGGCGTGCCGGTGTTGACCGATGTGCATGAGGACACGCCGCTGAATGAAGTAGCCGCCGTGGTGGATGTGTTGCAGACCCCCGCTTTCCTGTGCAGGCAAACCAATTTTATCCAGGCTGTTGCCAAACAGGGCAAGCCGGTCAATATCAAGAAAGGCCAGTTCCTCTCGCCCTGGGACATGAAGAATGTATCCGACAAGGCGCTGGCAACCGGTAATGAACAGATTATGGTCTGTGAGCGTGGTGCATCATTTGGTTACAACAACCTTGTATCAGACATGCGTTCACTCGCCGTGATGCGTGAGTGCGGCGTACCGGTTGTATTTGATGCCACGCACTCGGTGCAATTACCCGGAGGCCAGGGCAGTTGTTCAGGCGGTCAACGCGAGTTTGTTCCGGTACTGGCGCGTGCTGCAGTTGCAGCAGGTGTCTCCGGTGTTTTTATGGAAACCCATCCGGACCCGGCCAAAGCGTTGAGTGATGGCCCGAATGCCTGGCCACTGGACCGGATGCAGGCCTTGCTCACCACGCTGAAAATGCTCGATGACGTGATCAAGGCCGGAGAGTTACCTGAAACAAGCCTGATGAACTAGTGAACAATTCGTCATTGCGAGCGAAGCGCGGCAATCTCGTGAAGCTGGCAGCGGACTTGATGAGATTGCCGCGTCACTTTGTTCCTCGCAATGACGGGTGGTTGTTTGTCCGCGTTACTTTGTTCCTCGCAATGCCGGGTTATTTATTGATTAATCAGGAATCTTGAAAGAACAACCAAGCTATTGAATATTGGAGTAATGATGTCAGAACTATCTGAGATATATGGGCGTGAGATTCTCGATTCACGGGGTAATCCAACGGTCGAGGCCGAGGTCACCCTGAAGTCCGGTGCCACAGGCCGGGCAGCTGTGCCGTCCGGGGCATCAACCGGCAGTCGTGAGGCGGTGGAACTGCGTGACGGGGATGCGGGTCGCTATGGCGGCAAGGGTGTCAGCCAGGCCGTTAACAATGTCAACACGGTGATTCGTGATGCCTTGCTCGGCAAGGATGCTGCCGACCAGGCTGGTATCGACCGCCTGATGATTGAACTGGATGGGTCTGATAACAAGGCGCGCCTTGGGGCCAATGCCCTGCTCGCCGTATCGCTGGCAAACGCGCACGCCGTTGCGAACGAACAGGGTGTCGGCCTGTACCGCATGCTGGGTGGTGAAGCGGCGA
>DAOVYA010000168.1 GCA_030635865.1 Gammaproteobacteria bacterium
CGATTCAGAGACGGGTTTACCCATCTCCCGCCATTGTCATGTCTTGGCCGGATTTATGACAAGGATGCGGACCGTGCCAAGCATCTTGCGAAAGTGACGGGTTGGCTGATGGCTTCGGAACTGCGCGCTGTCGGTGTGGACTTGAGTTTTGCGCCGGTACTGGATCTTGACTTTGGTGTCTCGACAATAATTGGCAATCGTGCCTTGCATAAACGTCCGGAGATTGTCGCTGATCTTGCGTATGCATATCAAACGGGCATGCATGATGCGGGCATGGCCGCTACCGGCAAACACTTCCCGGGGCATGGCGCAGTAGCAGCCGACTCTCATGTTGCGCTGCCGATTGATGACCGTGCGTTTGAAGACATTGAGCAATGGGATATGGTGCCGTTCAGGCGCATGATTCATTACGGACTTGCTGCCATCATGATGGCACACGTGGTGTACCCGAAGGTCGACAGGCAACCGGCCGGTTTTTCAGGGATATGGATAAATGATGTACTGCGCGGGCGTTTGAATTTTCAGGGACTGGTATTCAGTGATGACCTGAGCATGAAAGGTGCTGCCTGTGCCGGTAATCACACAGCGCGTGCACATGCGTCACTGGAGGCCGGTTGTGATATGGTGCTGGTTTGCAATGAGCGTGAACAAGCGCAGCAGGTCGCACAGGCATTGGTTGAATATCGCAACCCGGTTGCACATACCCGCATGGCAAGGATGCACGGACGTTCTGCCATGTCCCTGGATGATTTGCACAGTGATCCTCGCTGGGAGCAGGCTGTCACTGCTGTGAAGGGTTACGAGGAAAGCCCGGAACTGGATCTGGATCTGTAGAAGGCCGTGTACAGTGTCCTTGTCATTGCGAGCGCAGCGCGGCAATCTCATGAATCTGGCAGAGGAGTTATTCTGTATGGGATTGCCGCGTCACTTTGTTCCTCGCAATGACGGTGTATTTTTTGATATTTATAGAAAAACAAAGGTTTACGATAACTATCTATAGCTGATCGAGTTTTCATCGGATGACAAATACTCTTTACCAGGCGCTGCTTGACTGGACCGGGGACAACGCCTGGATTGCCCAGGTGTTTGTCGTTGTCTTTTTGACCCTGTTGGCAAGCATGTTAGTGCGTCTGCTCACGGGGCGCCTGTATCGCAAGCTGCAGGAGACTGGCATCACCTGGGATGATGCGCTCGTGTCTGCCCTGAAGAAACCGCTGGGCCTGCTCATCTGGATTGTCGGGATTACCTTTGCGGCAGATATCGTACGCCTCGAAACCGATGCGGTTATTTTCAACGCGGTGGCCCCGGTTCGTGACATCGGTGTGATTGCAGCCATGACCTGGTTCCTGCTGCGACTGGTCACTAATCTGCAGCAGGATGTGATTGACCGAAACAAATCCCGGGAAGAGCCGATTGATGCGACTACGGTTGATGCGATTGGCAAGTTGGTCAAGGCGTCAATTCTTATTACTGCCGTACTGGTAGTGCTGCAGACGCTGGGTTTCAGTATCTCGGGGGTGCTTGCATTTGGCGGCATCGGTGGCATTGCAATTGGTTTTGCTGCCAAGGACCTGCTCTCGAATTTCTTCGGCGGACTGATGCTTTATCTGGATCGTCCCTTCTCGGTAGGCGACTGGATCAAGTCACCGGACAGGGAAATTGAAGGTACCGTTGAATCCATAGGCTGGCGGCTGACCCGCATCAGGACATTCGATAAACGACCGATTTATATTCCTAACGGAATTTTCTCAACCATCGCGGTTATCAACCCGTCACGGATGTCGCATCGACGTATCTATGAAACCATTGGATTGCGTTACGATGATATCGAAAAGGTGTCATTGATCATCGAGGATATTAAAACCATGTTGATGAATCACCCGGAAATCGATACCAGTCAGACTCTGATGGTGAACTTCAACAGTTTCTCTGAATCATCCGTGGATTTCTTCGTCTACACCTTTACCCATACCACGGTATGGACGCGTTACCATGAAATCAAGCAGGATATATTGCTGAAGATCAGCGAAATAGTGACGGCTCACGGCGCCGAAATTGCGTACCCGACCTCAACCTTGCATATGCCTGAACTTGCGCAAGTTGCCGCGAATGCCGCTCAGTCAGGATGAGGTCAGGGCAATCAGGGCAAATGCAGTCTGTCTGCATGGGTCCGAGGCTGTTCATCGGGCGCTGGATCGCATGGCAGAAGCAATAACGGCCGAGCTTGGCGATTCATTTCCAGTAGTCCTGTGCGTGCTTACGGGCGGAATCATCCCGACCGGTCATATCCTGACGCGCCTGTCGTTTCCGCTGGAAACGGATTACCTGCATGCGACGCGCTACCGGGGGGAGACCAGCGGTGAGAAGGTGCACTGGCTGAGCAAGCCGGAAACATCACTAAAGGGACGAACGGTTCTGGTGGTCGATGATATCCTTGACGAAGGTCATACCCTTGCACAGATCCTTGATTATTGCAGGGATGCCGGTGCGAGCCGGGTGTATACAGCGGTGCTGATTGAAAAACAGCATAATCGCCGTGTGCCCGGGGTTTCTGCAGATTTCGTTGGACTGCAGGTCGAAGACCGATATGTGTTCGGCTTCGGCATGGATTACAGGAACTATTTGCGTAACCTGAATGGAATATATGGACTTGACGAGTCCGTTACCTAAACGCTAACCCGTCTGGAAACAGAAACAGAAACAGTAATGACTGAACTTGCAATCATTGGTGGTACCGGACTTACCCGCCTGAAAGGTCTTGAGATTGAACGGCGCGAGGTTATGCATACACCGTACGGGGAACCTTCCGGGGCAATCACGTACGGAAACCTGTGTGGCAAGGAGGTCGTGTTCCTGCCGCGGCATGGCTATGGACATACCATACCGCCGCACATGGTCAATTACAGGGCAAACCTGTGGTGTCTGAAAAACAAGGGCATCAGCAAGGTCATTTCAATCTGTGCCGTCGGGAGTATTCGGGAGGATATCGTCCCGGGCACGCTGATCATTCCGGACCAGATCATCGATTACACCTGGTCACGTCATCACACCTTATTTGAAAAAGACCTGACCAGTGTTACCCACATAGATTTCACCGAACCCTATTGCCAGGAAATGCGCGCGGCATTGATCTCCGCGGCCAGGGATGCAGATGTCAGGGTTATTGAATCAGGGACCTACGGGGCCAGCCAGGGCCCGCGGCTGGAATCCGCCGCGGAGATTAATCGCATGGAAAGGGATGGTTGCCATATTGTTGGCATGACAGGCATGCCCGAAACCGCACTCGCACGGGAACTGGATCTTTGTTATGCCGTTTGCGCGGTATCGGCCAACTGGGCAGCGGGTCGTGGAACAGAACCCATAACAATGGAAATGATTGACAGGAACATTGCCACGGGCCTGGAGCAGGTCAGGACTATCCTGGAGCAGCTTATTGCATCAGGCTGTTAATATCCCGGGGCTGTCTGGAGTCCGGCAACCGCTCCTTTTTCTTCGTTATAATGACATTACACCTTATACAAGGGGACTGTGATGACCGGTATTCTTGATGATCTGATGCACTTCTTCAGGGGCCGCTCGGAGAAAGAGCAAAACCGGCCTTTCCTGAAAGCGGCCATGGCTGCCTGTGCAATGGTCAGTGTTTCAGAAGGGCAGGTGTCTTTTGCCGACAGGATAAGGGTTGACCAGATCATGGAAACGCTTACCCGGTTGAAGGTTTTTGACCCGCATGAAGGGGTTGATCTTTTCAACCACTATGCTGCTGGTATCCTGTCGTCACCGAAGGAAGGCAGAGAAGCGGCTCTGGAAACAATCAAAACAGTGACAGCGGACCCGGAAACCGCAGAAGTGCTCATCGACCTGTGCCTGGCAGTGAGCCTGAGTGATGGTGTTACCAGCCTGGTTGAGCACATAGAGATCGTTTCCCTGTGCGGACTGATTGGCGTTGACCCTGATAAAATCGGTCTTGATACCAAACGGGTGCTGGCGCGTTTCATCGCAGGGACATAACCCCTGCATGGGGTGTGTTAGCACCCAATAGCCCGAGAGGCTCCTGGCGGGTCAAAATAAATCATGCTTCTAGTGTATATTTGGTCTGTAGCGTCACTTATTTTATTACTACCTGTATATAGCCAACCCCTGTCATCGATATGCCTGTAGCGACACAAAGCCACGTCAGACTGCTGATCCTGGTGTTGATCACCCTCCTGGTCGGCTGCACCAGCAAGACCGAGGATGTGGAAAGTTTCGGCCAATACCTGGAAAACGCGACCGCCTACCGGGAGCAGGGGAAGATCGAGGAGGCCGTGATCGAGCTCAAGAATGCGCTGCAGTCCAATCCGCGCAGCCTTGAAACGCGCGCGGCACTGGGTGATCTGTACCTGATGCTGGGTGATGCCGCGAGCGCGGATAAGGAGTTCCGCCATGTCCAGGGTGGGCGCGCTGACCCCTCGCTGTACATGATCGGTCTGGGTGATGCGCTGCTGCGTTTGCGCTCCTGGCAGGATGTTCTTGACCGCATCCAGCCTGACCCGGGCCTGAGTGTGGCCGACCAGGCCCGTGTACATGCCCAGTATGGCTCGGCCTATATCGGGCTGGAGAACCTGGAATCGGCACGCAGGGCCTTCAAAACGGCCCTCGAGCTTGATGCCAACTGCGCGGCTGCCTTGCTGGGACAGGCGGCCCTGTCAATCGGTGAGGGCCGGCTCGCGTCTGCGCGCCA
>DAOVYA010000116.1 GCA_030635865.1 Gammaproteobacteria bacterium
ACCCTGCTGTTCTTCTACGGCGTGGTGCTATGTGTAGGTGGTCTTGGATTTATCGGGTACCTCTCGCTGGCATCGACTATCATGTACATCGACATCGGTCCGACCTTTGCCAACATAGCAGTCGGGGTATTATCTGCCATCATAGACAATATTCCGGTCATGTTTGCAGTTCTCAGCATGAACCCGGACATGGGACTGGGTCAATGGTTGCTGGTTACCCTGACCGCAGGTGTCGGCGGCAGTCTGCTGTCGATTGGTTCAGCCGCCGGGGTAGCACTGATGGGACAGGCGCGTGGCAGGTACACCTTCTTCGGTCATCTCAAATGGGCTCCGGTCATCGCGCTCGGCTATGCCGCCAGTATCCTGGTGCATCTATGGATTAACGCGGATACCTTCTCGATACCCGTCAACCCTCTCTAGCAGACTGTTCCTCAAGTCGCCGCCAGACACTGCCCCCGTCGCAAGCCTTGTCGAGCGCATCCAGGCGGGCATTATGTGCCTCGCCCTCCTCCTGCGTTGCCCTTATTACCCTGAGCGGCCGACGGTCGTCATCCAGGCGCCGCAGGCTTGATCGCCGTTCACCATGCTGGTCGACATGAGCATCAAGCGACAGGCTCACCTGCCCGCCCGTCATGCCGAGGTAAACATCAGCCAGTATTTCCGCATCGAGCAAGGCACCGTGCAGTTCACGTCGTGAATTATCGATCTCAGAACGACGACACAGGGCATCCAGGCTATTACGCTGTCCCGGGTGCAACCGCCGGGCCAAAGCCAGCGTATCCAGCACGGTGCAGTAATCCGTTACAACACCGGGGGATTTATCCAGCAGGGAGAATTCATGATCAATAAACCCGACATCAAAAGGGGCATTATGGATAACCAGTTCAGCATCACGGATAAACACAAGGAAATCTTCCATCACGTCTGCAAAGCGTGGCTTGTCTGCAAGCGACTCATTGGTAATCCCGTGCACCTCTACAGCACCGGCATCTATCGTGCGGTCAGGGTTTATATATTGATGATAGGTATTGCCCGTCAGTTGCCGGTTGACCAGTTCAACACAACCGATTTCAATGATCCGGTGCCCGTCTGACGGTTCGAGTCCGGTGGTTTCTGTATCCAGTACGATCTGGCGCATATATTATCCAGTCCGGTTATTTCGGGAACATATCAATAAATTCTACTAGATTTGAATTCAACACACATGTGCGACTCTATAATGAACAATATCAGATTTACAGCTTACCTTCCTGTAACGGGCTCATCCCGGAAAATATACGCACCAATGTCATCTCCCAAAAGCTCCGTCCTGTTCGAATCCCGGCGCCGGTTGGGGCCAAATGAGTAGACAAACGCGTTTAACCGCGTGCGTTGAGTGTTCCACCGGATCTTGATCCAATAAGGGTCATTCCAGGGATCCAGGAAAAAGTCGGCACGCTCCTGCGGCAATCCTCTCGCCACAAGCCGGGTGAACTCACCTGCATACAGGTAACCTTCACCGTACTTGTTCTCATATGCATAGATGCGTTTGTGGATGTTTCTTCTATTGGGAAATGTCTCATCATCCTGTTTTGTCATTTCGAGGAAATCGCGCCGCAGGGCCTCGATTTCCATGTTAGCCATCTCCAGGGTGTGCGGATCATGAGCTCTTCCATAACGCGCCATGGCAACTGTGCTCAAACCCAGCACGACTACCAGGACAACGCCGGTGACATTACCCAAACTCCTGTTTCGTACCTGGCGTTCTCTTTCGTGACCGGAAAAGTGCACAACACTCGCCACAGCAGCGAAAAGAAAACCGGCAGCCATCATGAGTTCGACGGTCTCGTTGGTGAATTCCCACGGATAGTAAAACGTTAGAATCAGGGCGGCTGTAAAAGCAGGCAGCAGGCCCAGGGGTGGAGCTACGACTCCCACGACATCCAGCAGGCGTCGGGTGACCGGGATGCGTGCCAGGATCGGTAACAGTATCCCGTAACCAGACAATATTATGTACAGTAATATTTTACGCGAATCTTTTGATGCGAAGTTGTGGAAGTTCAACTCCTGCTGAAAGTTTTCCGCCAGAAAATAGGCTGGCGGGCGATAGGAGAAGATACGCTGGGCCCAGGAAATCTCTTCCATGGCAACCACGAGGCAAAACAGGGCCAGGCAGGTAAAAAACCAGGGGACCGCGCCAGTCTTGAGCCTTTGACGTACAGCCGCCCAGATCCATGCCCCTGCTGCCAGGGCAAATGCCCAGAAGGTGGCCCACTCCAGGAATTCATCTTCCTGCACATTGAGGTAGTAAAGTTCGGGGTAGTATTTATCGAGCACCGCCATATACATCAGCATTGCAAAAATCGCGGCGTTGGCGATAACACCGGGTATTATCTCCTGCGTTTTAATCTGTCCTGTCGACATCATGATTCCTGCCTGGCAAATACCGGGATTACAGAAAAAGCACGGTAAATTTCCGGCTGGGAATCACACTACAAGAGCTCGTCAATGGCCCGGTTTGCCAGTTCGTCTGCAAGTTCATTTTCTGCGTGTCCACTGTGACCCTTGACCCATGCCCACTGGACATCATGCCCGACTACCGCCTGGTCGAGGCGCTTCCACAGATCGACATTTTTTACCGGCTTCCTTGCAGCCGTTTTCCAGCCGCGTTTTTTCCAGTTCACCATCCATTCCTGGATACCCTGCATTACGTATCTGGAATCTGTCGTCAGGCGGACCTGGCAGGGACGCTTCAGACTTTCCAGCGCCATGATCGCAGCCATCAGCTCCATACGGTTATTGGTCGTCTCCTGCTCTGCGCCATAGAGTGTTTTTTCATGCCCGTTATGCCGCAGAATTGCACCCCAGCCACCCGGTCCCGGGTTGCCGCGGCAGGCGCCATCGGTAAAGATTTCAGTTATGACGGGCACGGCGGACATTGCCCTGGCTGGAACTCGGAATACCAACCGGGAACAGGCGCCGACGCCGGGCGCGCTCCGCTTTCAGGGGCGTTATGATCGTGGTGCGTTTACGGGCAACCAGGATATAGGCTGCCGACAGCAGTTTTCTGCCATGCCCACTGACAGGCTCAAGCAACCGTAATTTTTCAAGCAGGCGCGTATTCTGCACTGGCGGACGGTGAAAGAGGTAATGGCTTTCAAGCGTATCGAACCCCAGCAAACCGAGCCAGTCCTTGATACGGCTCAGGCCCAGGAAACGACTATTCCAGGGCATATGTCGCCGCCAGGGAGTAAACAGACGCCGCATCCCCCATGGGCCATGCGGATTGAAGCCGAGAATAACGAGATGCCCGTCCGGTATCAGGCTGCGGTCGGCTTCGCGCAGTACCTGGTGCGGGTCACGGCTCAGTTCCAGTGTATGCGGAAGAATTATGGCATCAATGGAATCCGTCATAATGGGCCAGTCATCGGTATGACCGGCCAGGCCGGTTGCCGATTGCGCAACAGGCGCAACACTCTGTATAAATTGATGTGGTATACGATTGTCCTTCAACGGGCAGTCTTCCCAGGGCGGGTCAACCACCATGAGGTGGTAACCGAACAGGTTGGAAAGCTGGGCCATCAGGGCGTTCAGTTCCGTCTCTGCCAGCAAGCGCCCCAACGGACGCCGGTACCAGGTACGCAGCGCGTTGACACGTGCAACATCTGATATTTCCGTACTCATCCTAGCGCTCTATCCAGTTGAGCACTTTAAAGCCGCTGCGGAACACCACAGGGACGCTGAATCCGTAATTATCACATGGGTAGAGCACTTGCAAAGCATACCGCAAGCCTTATGGTGAACCAATAAAAAATCCTGCCTGCAACGCGCTCTTGACCTGCCACGGTTAGCCTGTCAGCATAGCGCGCAATGCCGAAACCCGGATCAAGCGTAAAGCGGCCAAAACCGGCGCCTCAAGGCTATCCATAGCTGCGTCGATACAGGTATTTATGCACACAACACCATCGATATTGGCGGTCCTGGTTATCCTGCTGGCAACAGGATGTGCAGCAGTGGATCCCAACCCGCCCGTCTCCGGGGAACAGGGCCCTTCCGGTGAAACCGGACTGGTGCTGATCGATGACCAGGAAACCCCCGCTGCGGGCATCCCAAACCGGGTACAGCATAGTGGCGGGAAATTCTGGCAGCAGGTCCGCAGGGATTTTCGCCTGTCGGATATCCGGGATAGCGCTATCAATAAACGGGTGGCCTTATACGCGAAAAACGCCCAACAGGTCGAGAGAATCCTCAATCGTGGTGAACCCTACCTCGCTTATATTCGTTACGAGGTTGAAAAACGCAACTTCCCCGCCGAAGTGGTATTGCTGCCGTTTATCGAGAGTGGCTATGACCCGTTCGCCTTTTCACATGGCCGCGCCGCCGGCTTGTGGCAATTCATTCCCAGCACAGGAAAATATTTCGGCCTGAAACAGGACTGGTGGTACGACGAACGCCGCGATGTCGTCGCATCAACCGATGCCGCGCTTGATTACCTTGATAAACTGCAAAAAGAGTTCAACGGGGACTGGTTACTGGCCTTCGCCGCCTATAATGCCGGTGGCGGGACGGTACGCAATGCCATTAAACGTAACCGCAAGGCCGGCAAACCGACAGACTTCTGGCACCTTGAGTTACCGGCAGAGACCACCGGTTACGTACCGAAACTGCTCGCCATCTGCCGCGTCATCAACAATCCAGGGGACTATGGTATCGAGTTGCCTGTCATAGACAGCGCACCCGTCTTTGCCATCATCGAGACCGGGGGGCAGCTTGATATTGTGGTCGCCGCTGAACTGGCGGACATGAAAACCGATGCCTTCTACCAGATCAACCCGGGGTTCAATCGCTGGGCCACACACCCGGAAGGCCCGCACCAGCTGGCGATACCGATTGACAAGGCACATAGCTTTGCCAGAAATCTCGCAGAACTGCCTGCCTCCGAACGTGTCAAGCTGGTCAGGCACAGAGTTGCTCAGGGTGAAACACTCAGCCATATAGCGCACCGTTATCAGACCACGGTAACGGTACTGCAACAGTCAAACAATCTGGGCAATACCAGAATCCGTGCGGGCAGCTATTTACTGGTACCGGTTGCAGCAAAAGATGCGTCCCGTTACGCGGCATTGAACAAGCGACTGCAACACGCCGGTACAAGCGGCAGAAAGATTGGCTACAAGGTGCAAAATGGTGACAGCCTGTGGGTGATTGCAAACCGGCATCAGGTCTCGGTGAAGCAGTTAATAAAGTGGAATCGGCTTAACTCCGGTTCACTTATCAAGCCCGGTCAACAACTGGTGATCTGGAAAAACAACAAGGGAGCGCCGGTCGGGAAACGTGTTCGAACGGTAAACTATACCGTACGCCGTGGCGACTCCCTGTATAGCATCTCAAAAAAATACAATGTCAGCATCGCCAACCTGCAACGCTGGAACAACCTCCGAAAGGGCAAGTACCTGCAACCCGGTCAAATCCTGAAAGTCCATGTCGATGTCACCCGGCTGACACAGAAACAGTCGTAACGGGTCTGTTAATCAGGTCGGGTGGCAGGACCGTAATCCCGCAGCAATTTTGCAGTACCGGCACCACAGCTAATGATTGAACGCATCGCGTCCTGCACCGGAATATCTACCGGGTGTACATACTTTTCATCCAGGTGATAGATCAGTCCCGAAGTCGGGTTGGGCCCCGTCGGAACAAACAACGTATACATCCCGTTCTCATGCTTATCGGTAATAAAGCAGGTTACCTGCGTTTCATTAC
>DAOVYA010000303.1 GCA_030635865.1 Gammaproteobacteria bacterium
GTTTGATAACGGAAAATCGATAATCCGGAATTTCCCCCCGAAGGGGACCGCGGGCTTGGCCCGCCAGAGTGTTAATTGCCGCAGGCGCGAACCCCGCCCACCAGCAAGAATCAGCGCGAGGGTGCTGCGGGTAAGGCGGCTGACAAAACGTGTGCTATGAGTGTTTGCCATTAAATCATCATGCTCGAAGTATCCATGCAGGGTGGTTATTGTATGGGCAATACCATTGACTGTATAGTTACCCGGCGATGCAGCTTCATTGCCCGGAAAACCGACTGCAACCGGCCAGGGGATACTGAGTTATGCAGGATTCAGATACAGCCAATTCTCCGTTATCCGAACACTCTTTAGAGACCAAACGGCTGCTGGAAGCACGCCACCATGACCCGTTTACCCTGCTTGGAAAGCACTCCTATGCCGATAAGGAGCTGGTGCGGGTATTTATCCCCGGGGCTATATGGGTGCGAATTGCAGAAAACGGGGCCTCACTGGAACGTATTGGCAATACTGACCTGTTTGAGTGGCATGGCCCCGGTGGACAGGTGCCAGACCGTTACCGGCTGATCTGGGGTGACAGCTACGGTGCAGAGCACGTGGCCTACGATCCTTACTGCTTTCCACCCCAGCTGTCGGATTATGACCTGCACCTGTTTGGCGAGGGACGACACTGGCATATTTACCGCGTACTCGGCGCACACAGGGAAATAATCGACGGTATTAACGGTGTTCGCTTTACCGTCTGGGCACCCTCTGCCGAGCGCGTCAGTATCGTAGGCGATTTCAATAACTGGGATGGACGTTGTCATCCAATGCGAGTCAGTGGCGGAGGCGGTGTCTGGGAGCTTTTTATCCCCGGACTTGGTGCCGGCCAACCCTACAAATACGAGATCCGTACCCGCCCCGATGGTAAGATTCTCCTGAAAGCCGACCCCTATGGACAGCACTTTGAACTGCGTCCTGCAACTGCTTCACGGATACCGGAAAACCGGCCCTGGCACTGGAAAGACAGCGCCTGGATGCAGCAACGCCGGGATGCAGACTGGCAGCATATAGCGGTTTCCATTTACGAGGTGCATCTCGGCTCATGGAAACGCAATGAGCACGGCGACTTCCTGGATTACCGCACACTGGCAACCGAGCTGGTCGACTACCTCAAGCAGACCGGTTTCACCCATATCGAACTGCTGCCGGTTACCGAACATCCGCTGGACGCTTCCTGGGGCTATCAGACCACAGGCTACTTTGCACCGACCAGCCGTTTCGGCGAACCGGATGATTTCCGCTACTTCGTTGATTACTGCCATCAAAACAATATCGGTGTCCTGCTTGACTGGGTGCCGGCGCACTTCCCCAAAGACGCATTTGCGCTGGCCGGGTTCGATGGCACTGAATTATATGAGCACCATGACCCGCGCCGCGGTGAACACCTGGAATGGGGCACACTGATCTACAACTATGGCCGTAATGAAGTCAGGAATTTCCTGCTTGCAAGCGCAATCTACTGGCTGGAAGAGTTTCACATCGATGGTTTGCGTGTCGATGCCGTCGCCTCCATGCTCTATCATGATTATTCACGCAAGGCCGGTGAGTGGCTTCCCAATATCCTGGGGGGTCGCGAAAACCTGGAGGCCGTGCACTTTTTGCGTGAACTCAATACCGTTACCCATGCCGAATACCCCGGAACCATGATCATGGCGGAAGAATCTACCGCCTGGCCCGGTGTCAGTCGCCCGGTTGATCATGGCGGACTGGGTTTCAGCATGAAATGGAACATGGGCTGGATGCATGATTCCATTCGATATATGCAACATGACCCCGTACACCGGAAATTCCACCACAATGATCTGTCGTTTGGCCTGTTGTATGCCTTTACTGAAAACTTCATCCTGCCTTTTTCACACGATGAAGTCGTGCACGGAAAAGGCTCCATGCTCTATAAACAACCCGGTGACGACTGGCAACGCTTTGCCAACCTGCGCCTGTTATATACCTACATGTTTACCTTCCCGGGCAAGAAACTGCTGTTCATGGGGAACGAGATTGCACAGGGCCGGGAATGGAATTTTGATGCCAGTGTTGAGTGGCACCTGCTGGAATATGAAGGTCACCAGGGGATACAGAAACTGGTTGGTGACCTGAACCGGGTCTACCGCGATTATTCAGCACTGCACAGGTTTGATTTCAACCCGGAAGGATTTGAATGGATTGACTGCAATGCCTCCGAACAGTCTGTACTCGCTTACCTGCGCAGTGATGGCAGCAATATCATTATCGCCGCATTCAATTTTACACCGGTGCCACGTTATGACTATCGTGTCGGCGTACCCGTGGCAGGTACGTATCTTGAACTCCTCAATTCGGACTCCGATTATTACGGTGGGTCCGGTGTCGGCAACAATGGACAGGTAAGCACCCAGGACGTGCCCTGGAACGACAAACCCTGCTCTCTGTCACTCTCCTTACCGCCACTGGGTGGCGTTATACTGCAACTGCAAAAACCGTAGCCGGGTCGGGTCGGGGGGTCGCTGCATACAACTTGCAAATTTCAGCGCTTGCGTCTATCAATTTAGAGGGGCACTGATTTATTGAGATTTCCCCGTCATTGCGAGCAAAGCGAAGCAATCTCCTGAATCTGGCAGCGGACTAACCAGATTGCCGCGTCACTTCGTTCCTCGCAATGACGGGTAAATTAGCGTTCCCCAGGCTAAAATTATCGTCGGAGGCGTCATCATGGACAAGATCAGGGAACCCGCAGTGGCTGGCACCTTTTATCCGGCCAACCCGTTGAAA
>DAOVYA010000212.1 GCA_030635865.1 Gammaproteobacteria bacterium
ACAACGGCCTCGAAATAGTCACTCATCTACCGGGTTGGGGTCAGCACGCCCGCATCATAGTCAGACAACCTGTAGTCATCGATAAAACGCTGCTTCCTGGCATCGGGCAGTTCCGGCAAGGCCTGCCGTACACTCTCTATAAATGCCGCGTCCAGTTCAACCGGCAACAGGTCCGGATCGGGGAAGTAACGGTAGTCATTCGCCTCTTCCTTGGAGCGCATCGGACGCGTTTCGTGTTTGTCGGGATCAAACAACCGGGTTTCCTGGGTCACGCTGCCACCGCTCTCAATCACCATGATCTGGCGTTCAACCTCGTAGTTAATTGCCTGCTCTACAAAGCGGAAGGAATTAATATTCTTGATTTCTGTACGTGTTCCGAGTTCCTCCTGGCCCCTGGGTCGCACCGATACATTTGCATCACAACGGAACGATCCCTCCTGCATATTGCCATCACTGATATCAAGATAGCGGACCAGGGAATGGATTTTTTTCATATAGGCCACGGCTTCCTTTGCAGAACTCATCTCCGGTTCCGACACGATTTCCAGCAACGGCGTACCGGCCCGGTTCAGGTCAATTCCGGTCATGCCCTGGAAACTCCCGTGCAATGATTTACCGGCATCTTCTTCCAGGTGTGCCCGTGTAATGCCGATCCTCTTGGTAGCACCATCTTCGAGTTCGATATCAAGATAGCCATCATGCACGATCGGTAATTCAAACTGGCTGATCTGGTAGCCCTTGGGCAGATCAGGATAGAAGTAGTTCTTGCGGGCAAACACGGACCGTGGCGCAACCGTTGAGTGTGTCGCCAGCCCGAAGCTGGCTGCCATGCGGACGACCTCGGCATTCAACACCGGCAAAACTCCTGGCAATCCAAGATCGACGGCACAGGCCTGGGTATTGGGCTCCGCGCCGTATTTCGTCGAGGCAGCCGAGAATATCTTGCTCCTGGTTGCCAGCTGGGTATGAATTTCCAGCCCGATCACTGTTTCCCATTCCATCGTCAAACCACTCTTTACTCAAACCCTTCAGGGATGCGTGTATGCCAGTCAGTAACCTGCTGGTACTGGTGTCCGGCATTCAGCAACCGGCCTTCTTTAAAGTAGTTGCCGATTACATGCAGCCCCACGGGCAGGTTGTCTGCAAACCCCGCAGGAATTGACATGGCCGGCAATCCGGCAAGATTCACGGCAATCGTATAGATGTCAGAAAGATACATACTGACCGGATCATCCGCCTTCGCCCCCAGCTCAAAAGCCACGGTAGGTGCCGTCGGGCCCATAATGACATCCACATCCTCGAAGGCCTGCATGAAATCTTCCCGGATCAAACGCCGCACCTGTTGTGCCTTCAGGTAATAGGCATCGTAATATCCGGCAGACAGGGCATAGGTGCCGATAAGAATGCGACGCTTGACCTCGGCTCCAAAACCTTCACCGCGCGAGCGCGTGTACAGGTCTTCCAGGTCTTTTGGATTTTCAGCACGGTAACCAAAACGTACCCCGTCAAAACGAGACAGGTTGGAGGAACATTCTGCCGGCGCCACCACATAATAGCCCGGCACAGAAAGATGCGTATTCGGCAGACTGATCTCCTTCACGGTCGCGCCGAGTTTTTTAAACTCTTCCAGTGCCGCTTCTACAACCGTGCCAACACCGGCATCCAGTCCTTCGCCAAAGTACTCTTTAGGCAATCCTATCCGCAGTCCCTGCAAGGGTTTGTCCAGCCCGACCGTATAATCATCATCCGGCCTTTCAACACTGGTTGAATCACGTTCGTCAAACCCGGCCATGGCACCCAGCATAACTGCAACATCTTCCGCAGTACGCGCAAACGGCCCTCCCTGGTCAAGACTGGAAGCAAATGCAATCATGCCATAGCGTGACACGCACCCATACGTCGGCTTTATCCCGGTAATACCGCACAACGCTGCCGGTTGCCGGATTGATCCGCCGGTGTCCGTGCCGGTACTGACAGGCACAAGGCGTGCTGCAACCGCAGCAGCAGACCCGCCCGAGGAGCCACCGGGCACCATTGCCTGGTTCCATGGATTCTTCACCGGCCCGTAGAAGCTCGTCTCGTTTGAAGACCCCATGGCAAACTCGTCCATGTTGGTCTTGCCTATCATCACGGCACCGGCATCCAGCAATTTGCGGGTAACCGTCGCGTCATACGGTGCAATAAAATTATCCAGCATCTTCGAACCGCAACTGGTCTTGACGCCACGTGTACAGAAAATATCCTTGTGCGCAAACGGTATGCCGGTAAGTGGTCCGGCATTGCCGGCCCTGATACGGGCATCGGCAGCCCTGGCGGCATCCAGCGCAAGTTCCCCGGTAACGCTGATGAAACAATTGAGCTGGCCGTCAAGCCGGCTGACCCGGTCCAGGCAGGCACGGGTACGTTCTTCGCTTGAGAAGGCGCCCTTTTGCAAGCCGACCGAGAGTTCTACAAGGCTTTTCTGGTGCATGGCTTCCCTAATAAACAGTACTGCAGGGCCGGTTACTCAATGACTTGGGGGACGAGATACAAGCCGGACCCGGTTTGCGGCGCAATGCCCTGAAAATTCTCGCGTTCATCCGTCTCCCTGACTTCATCGGCACGCAAACGCTGGGTTGCTTCCAGCGGGTGGGCCAATGGCTCTACACCCGTGGTATCCACCGCGTTCAACTGCTCCACGAATGCCAGGATATCCGACAGGTTGCGGCTATATTCCGGGACATCCTCAGCATCAATCCCCAGCCTCGCCAGGAAGGCTATTTTTTCAACATCCGAGACATCCAGTGCCATGGTGACTCCAAAAATCGTAACGCGGGTTAAAAACAGGGGCGCAAAGGTAGCACAATCGCCAGTCAAGGACACCACCGCGTGACCGCCATGGCTGCGATTTCCTGCTTATTTCCTTGCCCCGAACGCTCCCCGTTGATAGATTACCCGCTTCCTTTTTACCAATCCTGACGGACCCACACTGAATGTTACTTAAACGCTTGTTTGGCATGTTTTCCAACGACCTGTCCATTGACCTGGGCACTGCTAACACACTGATCTATGTGCGTGGACAGGGAATCGTGCTGAACGAGCCATCCGTGGTGGCCATTCGTCAGGATCGTGGGCCCGGCGGGCCCAAGAGTATCGCGGCAGTCGGTGCCGAAGCCAAGCTGATGCTGGGGCGTACGCCCGGGAATATAACTGCCATCCGGCCTTTGAAGGACGGGGTGATCGCTGATTTCACCATCACCGAGAAAATGCTGCAGCATTTCATCCACATGGTCCATGAAGCACGCTTTTTCAAACCCAGTCCACGGGTATTGATCTGTGTGCCCTGCGGATCCACCCAGGTGGAACGCCGCGCGATCCGGGAATCGGCCGCGGGTGCAGGTGCGCGTGAAGTCTACCTTATAGAAGAACCCATGGCCGCTGCGATCGGCGCCGGCATGCCTGTCAATGAGGCACGTGGTTCCATGGTACTCGATATCGGCGGCGGCACATCGGAAGTAGCGGTGATCTCATTGAACGGAATTGTGTATTCCTCGTCCGTCCGTATTGGTGGTGACCGCTTTGATGAGGCCATCATTAACTATATTCGGCGTAACTACGGCACACTGATTGGCGAGGCGACTGCGGAGAACATCAAGCATAAGATCGGATCTGCCTATCCCGGCAAGGAAGTAAAAGAACTTGAAGTCAAGGGACGCAATCTTTCCCAGGGCATCCCGCGAAGTTTTACACTGAACAGCAATGAAATACTTGAAGCCTTGCAGGAACCGTTAGCCGGCATCGTGGGCGCAGTCAAGACAGCGTTGGAGCAAACACCGCCCGAGCTCGGCGCGGATGTCGCTGAACGCGGTATTGTATTGACCGGTGGCGGGGCATTACTGAGTGACCTGGACCAGCTGCTGATGGAAGAGACCGGCCTGCCGGTTGTGGTTGCCGATGACCCGCTCACGTGCGTTGCCCGAGGCGGCGG
>DAOVYA010000052.1 GCA_030635865.1 Gammaproteobacteria bacterium
CGCTTCAATGGCCGTTACGCCCGTCTGGACCGTCCCCATTCGGAGATCAGTCCCTGGTCCGTGTGGCTGTCATGGTCGCCGGACCTGGTGCACTGGGGTGATTCCGAGGTGGTGATGAAACCGGTGCCCTATCACTGGGACGAGTCGAAAATCGGTCCCGGTGCGACCCCGATCCGCACCGGGCGCGGCTGGCTCAGCATCTACCACGGGGTATTCGAGACCATGGACGGGGCAGTCTATCGCCTTGGCGTGGCACTGCACGACCTCGCCAATCCGGCGAAGATTATCGGCGTCTCTGACGAATGGGTGCTGGCCCCGGAGGATCCCTGGGAGATCACGGGCTACGTACACAACGTCGTTTTTACCTGTGGTGCAGTCGCGGATGACGACGGCGGCGTAAAGATTTACTGGGGTGGCGCGGACACCGTGATGTGCGCCGGGACCGCGCGCCTCGACGACCTGGTAGACCTGTGCCTCAACAACAGCCGGCCACCGTACTGAACTGAAGGGTTACAACAGTTCTGCAGCTTGGTACAGGAGCCCCATGCCAAGCTGAAACTGCCACCATTATTGCGTGGCCATCAGTAGCCGCGTCGGCTGACCAGCGTGACCGCCACCATGGGCAGTTCCAGGTCTGCTGCCGAGCGCAGCGTATCGCCGGCAAGTACATCGAGGCCGCCGCTGTAGGTAGGGATCTCGTTGCGCAGGGCAATTTCCATTGAGAAACAGGCGATGCGCGGCTCGTGAATTAATTCGTCAAGCATTTCGCTTTATCCAGTCGCCCGTAATTTTTGTATTGCAAGCGTTTGTCTTGTTACATTGATTATATCCTGCATCCATCCAGGGCTTTGGCAAGCAGGCGATCGAGGTGCAGGGCGTTACTGGAGTGAGGGATGGCATCTGTGCTCCAGATGTGACTGACACCCGCCCGGCGCAGCCGCTCCTGTGCGTCACCCACGAACAGGGCATGGGTGACCAGTACCGAGATGCTGGCGGGTTTAAAATTCGCCAGACCCAACGTTGCCTCTTCGAGTGTGCGACCGGTACTGGCAACGTCATCAACCAGCACGACGTGCCGGTTGCGGTAGTCTGCCTTTGGCAGGCTGACACGTACCTGCTGATCACCGAAACGTTCCTTGCGCGCGACGCAGTAATCGAAGTCTCTGTCACGGGCAATTGCCGCGACCCATTGTTCGGACTCCTCATCCGGCCCCACCAGGAAGGGGTTATCTGTCTGCTTCTCCAGAAATGCTGACATCACCGGAGTGGCGGTCAGGTTGATTGCCGGGTTGACCGGAACCGCATCTTGCAGTTGGTGTACCCGGTGCAGGTGAGAGTCCACGGTAATCAGTGCGTCGATCCATTGGGACAGCAGGGTGCCGACGATACGCTGGCTAACCGCCTCACCGGGGTGGAAGGCCTTGTCCTGACGCATATAACAAAGGTAAGGGGCAACCAGAGTAATGTGTTTTACGCCCAGGTCCCGGGCGGTTGCTGCAGCCAGGACAAGTTCCACCAGCCTGCTATTGGGATGGTCCAGCGTTTGGCAGAGAACGATATGCCCGGGGAGTGGTTCGGGCAGCCGCAAACGGGTTTCGCCATCCGGGAAATAGTGGATCAATGCATCCGCATAAGGAATGCCTGCTGCCCTGGCCAGACGTTGCGCCGGTTCCCGGTAATCCGGGAAGCCAATTAACAGGCAGCTATCGTTCAGCTGTGAAGACACTACGGCCTCCTTATTCCCGGGTTGGCTCGGCAGCGCCAAGCCGGTAGCCGCTTTCTTTCGTTGCCGCCTCGCAGGCAAAGCGGAAATCCGCGGCAAACTCGGCATGTATGGTATACAGGGGTTCACCTTGTTTGATCGGCTCACCGAGCTTGCGATGCAAATCGACACCGGCACCCGGGTCCATGGGCGCACCGGCCAGGCGTGCGATGCGTGTCATTTGCAGGTTATCGATGTCGGTGATCGTCCCGGATGCGCTGGCCAGCACAGGTTGTTGCAAGTTGCCTGGCAGAGGCGTCTCAGGGTTGTCACCCTGTGCCTTGATGATGGCTTCCATCTTGGCCAGTGCGCGGCCGGAGTCCAGGATGTCGCGGGCAATCACATAGCCCTGTCCTCCACGCACATCGGGATCGAACTCCAGGATTCTTCCGGCCAGTTGCAGTGCCTTCTCACGCAGGTCAGCAGGCGCATCAGGATGGTTGTTCAGTATCTGCATGACATCCCTTGCCTCCAGGACGGGACCGATACCCCGGCCGATCGGTTGGCGGCCGTCGGTGATGATGACTTCGAGCTGCAATCCCATGTGATCCCCTGCGTATTCAAACAGCTTGCGCAAGCGCAGGGCGGCAGACCGGTTGCGAATCTTTGCCGTTGGGCCGACCGGGATGTCAATCAGCAGGTGAGTGGAGCCGGCGGCAATCTTTTTTGCCAGAATGGAAGCCACCATCTGACCGGGTGAATCCAGGGACAAGGGGCGTTCGACCGAAATCAGGATATCATCCACCGGCGCAAGCCGGGCCTTGCCACCCCAGGCAAGACAGGCGCGTTCCCGGCGGACTATTTTATGCAGCAGATCCGGTGATAATTCCACATGCGCCAGCACCCCCATGGTATCGGCGGTACCCGCTGGTGAGGTAATGGCGCGGCTGGAGGTCTTGGGGATGAGCATGCCATGTGCGGCGACGATAGGTACAATCAGCATGCTGGTACGGTTGCCCGGGATGCCGCCAATGCAATGCTTGTCGACAACCAGTGGTTCACTCCAGTCGAGGCGCTTGCCGGTCTCGACCATGGCGCGGGTCAGATAGAGCACCTCATCGCGTTCCATGCCGGTTTCGGCACAACTTACCAGAAATGCGGCCATTTCTATTTTTGAATAGCGATTGCCCTTGATATCCCGGGTGATTCCCCGGTATTCCTTGAGTGTCAGCCGTTCACCCGCGATCTTCCTGTGAACCGCCTTCAGTGAGAGCGGGGGTGGGCATGCTCCACCCGTACACCGGTTCCATCAGGCAGGTTCAGTTGTTCGAAGGCCTGTTCACTGAGTCCCAGTTCATCCGGGGCAAGGATGTTCTCGTCATCCACCACGTTCAGGACGGCAATCACGGGTTCCCCGTCGTTAGCCTTGTGTATCTCGATCTTGTTGAGGGCCTGAAAGCCTTCACTGCGATAGACCGGGCAGTCACGATGCAGGTAGGCAACATTCTCCCGGTAGGTATCAATACTGATCTTGCGAAGTTTTAGCGTGTCCATAGGCAGAGATTACAGGCAGGTGTCAGCGATTGCTTCTTGCATGTTCCGGGTATTGCCCGGCACAAACATCAAATGTCCATGGTACAAAAATAGATATCGCAACGAGATCATTACTATTGTCTCTCAGGCGATAATTTATCCAGGCTGGCAGCGCTCAACAGGATGACTTCAATCTCTTCGATAATCTCCTCCTGGCGCAAGGCATTGCTTTGGTGCAGCAGGTTTGCTGACTTGTCATCCAGGTGTTGCACGGCACCTTCCAGATGCCTTACCCGCTGTATGTTCTCCGCCATCAATGATACGTACATAATCTCGTGCAGTGCGGCGAACAGGTAGTGGTCGATCAGTTCGGCGAGGAATGCTGCCGGGAGCAGGTTGAGTACGGGGGGATGCGGAAAACGTGGCGCGGTGTCGCGGTACTGTTCGAAGGGAGGCAATACTTCTGTAGTGGCGATCTGCTCTCTGTCAGGATCGTGATAGAACACCGTGAGTGACACAGCGCCTTCTTTTGCTTGCAGTTCAGTCAGGGTGTTGAAGATCAGGGCCAGTGTTTTTTCAGCTTCTTCGACGACATTGGCGCCATCAATACAGGCAACCACTCGCGGATCTCCTTCCAGGTGGTTACCCAGTTTGTTTCCAGTCACGATTAAACGCGGTGTATCGAGGCTGTATTCCTGAACATGGGCTTCCAGTCGCTTCAGCAATGTTTCGCTAAAGTCTCCACAGAAGCCGCGCTCCGAGCCAAGTAGCAGGCAGACCGGTGTTGTTTCCCCCGCTCGTGGAAGCGCCCTGGGGTAGAACCCAAGGAAATCGGCCGCGATGGTCTCGATGTGGGTAACCACCGCACGCTGGGCGTCGAGGAAACGTCCCAGTTTGCGGCTTTCTATATACGCCAGGGTCTTCATGGAGTTCATGATGTCACGGATCTCGCCGAGTGTATGGCGGTGTTGCTCCAGTTCGCGACGGTGGGTCATGGCCTCTATTTCCGTGGTTGCAGGCCGAGCCAGCCGGATACGGCTTCGCTCCATTGATCCCGGGGGTTGTCCAGCGTGAGCCCCGAGCGATTGACCTGCTTTTCCAGTGTTGTCAGATGGGCGCGAATATCCGCGGGTTCGGTGTCATCGAGCAGGCCATCATTATAGGCCACCAACCAGGCCATCTGGAATTCGATGGACAGGGGTGTCAGGCGGTCCTGCTTGAGAATCTCGCGTAGCACCCGTCCGCGCCTGATGGCCACCTCCATGGCGGCCTCGAGACGTGCACCAAAACGGGTAAAAACCTCCAGCTCCAGGAACTGCAGATAATCCAGTTTCATGCGTCCGGCCTCGTCCTTGATGCGGGAATGCTGGGCCCGGCCGCCGATGCGGGAAACTGATTTGGCGATGTCGATGGCGGGACGAAATCCGCCAACGAAAAGGTTATGGTCAAGATAGATCTGTCCGTCCGTGATGGAAATGAGGTTGGTGGGGATATAGGCGGCGATCTCCCCCAGCTTTGTCTCCACGATGGGAAGGGCCGTCATGCTGCCACCGCCATGGGCCGCGTTGAAGCACGTGGCACGTTCCAACAGACGGGCATGGACAGAAAAGATATCGCCGGGATAGGCTTCCCGTCCGGGTGGGCGGCGTAGCAGTAGCGAGAGTTCGCGGTAGGTCTTCGCATGGGTGGCGAGATCGTCGTATACCACCAGGGTGTCGCGCCCCTGCTGCATCCAGTACTCCGCGACGGCGCAGCCGGCGAAGGGCGCCAGGTGTTGCAGGCCGGGCAGGGCGCTGGCCTCGGCGACCAGCACTGTGGTGTACTCCAGTGCATCATAGCTGCGCAGGATCTCGATGGTGTTAATGACGGTTGATCGCTTCTGGCCGATGAGCACATACACGCAATAGACATCCTTGCCCCGTTGGTTGATGAGGGTGTCGAGGGCGACCGAACTGCGTCCAAGGCCTTCGTCACCAATGAGCAACTGACGTTGCCCCTTGCCGATGGGGATCAGCGTGTCGATCACTTTGATGCCGGTATACAGGGGGGCATGGACAAGGTCGCGGGCCACGATTGCCGGCGAACGGGTTTCCAGCCTGCGCCAGGCATCAGGTTCCGGCTCCGGTTCATTGTCCAGTGGCATGCCCAGTGGATCGATGACCCGGCCCAGCAGGCCATCGCCGACGGGGATGCTCAATGCACGGTGGGTGAGGTGAACCACTGTACCGGCGGTCAGCGCCTCGGTCTCGTGCAGCAGCACTGCCCCCACCATCTCCTCGGTGAGATCGAAGACCATGGCCCGGCTGCCATCCTCGAAGGCCAGGATGTCTTCCATTGCGGCCGAAGGCAGGCCCGACATCCAGGCGATGCCGTCGCCCACGGATACCACGCTGCCTTGCTCGGTGATACGCAGTCCGGGTTGGTAATGCTTAAGCCAGGCGGCCTGCCTGCCCAGCGGTCCGGCGGTGTCAACCTCTTCAGGTTTCATGGACAAGTTCGCTAAAACTCTTCAGTTCGTCCTGCAGATTGGCACGCAGCACCCAGGACCCCATGGTGACGCGCAATCCGGCCAGTAACTCCTTGTCCTGTTCGTAGTGAAAAGGCGTTGTTACCGCCAGTACCGAACCAAGCGTGCGCTCAAGGGACAGGCGCGTATCGTCATCCAGGGGATATGCGCTGGCAACCAGAATCCTGTCGGCTGTTTTGCCCACAGCGGCGCGCAGTGCGCTCAGTCGCTCGGGGGGTAAGGAGGTGAGTTCTTTCAAGAGCAGGTCGAGCAGGCGGTGTTCCAGTTCCGGTCCGGCTGCGAGGGACAACAGTCGTGCGGAGAACTGTGCGCCCTGGGCCAGTGCCGTTTCTTCAGCGCGCAGTCGGCTGGTCTCGGCAGCGCGCTGTTCTATGACCCGGGCCTTCTCCCGCTCCTCGCCAAGCATGGTCCGCAGAGCCTCCATCCGCCGTGTCCGTTCCGTCTCGATCTCCTTGTCCAGTGACGACTGTGCGGTCTGGCGTTCCTTTTCCCACTCGGCCAGCCGGTTTTCGTACTGGACTCTCAGCGCCTCGGCATCCTCGTGCAGGGTTTTGGCATCGTTCAGGGTTTTTTCGATGCGGCGGCGGCGGCGGGCGATCACATTCAAGACCGGCTTGTAGAAAAAGCGCTTCAGGATCCAGACAAGGATCAGAAAGTTGATGATCTCCAGCAGGAATGTGGACCAGTTCAGCTCCAAGGCGGCATCCCCTGCTGAGTTAGTGGGTGTGTCATCGCTTGTATTGGCCTGTTATTTCAACAGGTATTCCAGCATCGGGTTGCGGAACAGCACGATGAGAACGATAACCAGTACGTAGATGGCCAGTGACTCGATCATGGCCAGACCGATAAACAGTGTGCGCATGATGGCGCGCTCCGCTTCCGGCTGTCGGGACAGGGCCTCGAGGGCGCTGCTAATGGCTCGGCCCATGGCGAAGGCGGGCAACAATACGCCCAGTGCAATTCCGAAAATCGCGGCAACCGTAGATGCAAGGGTAAAGGTGGATAGATCGGGCATGGGCTACTCCTCGTTGTTTTCTCTGTATTTCTGTTGCGTAAGTTGCTGTGATTGTATACCGCCGGCCACATAGATCAGCGCCAGCATGCCAAAAATATAGGCCTGCACCAGTGCCTCGATGATATGCAGCATGAGGATCGGTATCGGTGCCAGAAAACCGGCCACCAGCAGGATCAGCAGGGCCGCCATTTCCAGGCTCATGATGTTGCCGAACAGGCGCACGGCCAGAGCGATGGTGCGGGTGATCTCACTGATGATGTGGAAGGGCAGCAGGAGAGGGCTCGGCGTGAGATAGTGGCGCAGGTAGGACTTCACGCCCTGGATACGGATGCCGAACCAGTGGGTCGAGAGGAAGACCAGGATTGCCAGGGAAGCGGTGGCCGACAGGTCACGCGTCGGTGAATACACCCCCGGTATCAGGCCACTCAGGTTGGCAACGACCAGAAATATCCAGAGGCTGCCGATAAAGGGCAGTAGCTGGCTCACGTGATCGGGAGCGACGCCGCGAATGGCTTCCTCAATAGTGCTGACGATACCTTCGGCTACTGTTTGCACCGGGCCCGGTTCCATATGCAGGCGGCGCGTGACCAGCCAGCCGCACAGACCGATGACGGCCATGATTACCCAGGTGGTGACAATTGTATTGGTGAGCTGCACTGGACCGAGTTGCAGCACCGTCCCCACCATTATTCCGCTGTCGTCCATATATACTACTCCCTGATCAGAAGGTAGACGTTGACAGCACCGATGATGATGCCCAGAAACAGCATGCTCAAGGTCCAGCGTATGGAATAGCCCTCTACCAGGCCATCCAGCCAGCGCCCGAGATAGGCACCGCCCACGACCGGTAGTACGAACACCAGTCCCAGTGTGCCCATGTAAACAGTCTGTGAGATCAGGGTAGGGCGGTCCTTTTCAGCCTGTTTCATGCGCCGGGCCTGCTGCTCCACCCGCGTGCGGAGTTGCTCGTTACTGCTCATCCGGCAAGCCCGCTCTCATGACCTATCTCCCACAGTCGCCTGAGAACCGCCTCCTCCATATGGTGCAGGCTTTTCTTCAGTTCATGCAATTCCTTTTCTTCGGCAAGTAACCGCTCATGCAAGGCAATGCTGATGCGTTCATAGTCATCATCCACCAGGTAACGCCGGGTACTGAGCGATAATTCATTGTCGCTAAAGTAAAGCACGGCGCCCGGCAAGGCCAGGTACTGCCAGGTGTTTTCGCCAGCGCGAAAGCGCGCCAGCCCGAAGACCAGCGAGGTCATCATACGTGCATGACCGGCAAGGATGCCGAAGCTGCCCGTGGCATCCTCGCCCACAAAAGACGTAACCTGTTCGATCCGCTGCGTGTGAGTCGCATCCTGAAGGATCAGCGTGAACGTTTTCATTGCAGCGTTTCCATTATCGTGCCACGCATATAGCAGCGATCCTCCGGCAAGTCATCGTAACGTCCAAGCAGAAACGCCTCGCAGTCGTCCAGGGTATGCCGCAGTGGCACGGATACACCCTCGATCCCGGTGTGGGAGGCGATCACCGAGAACGGCTGGGTAAGATAGCGCTGCAGCTTGCGCGCGCGCATGACAATGTGTCGGTCTTTTGGTGACAGCTCTTCGATGCCGAGCATGGTGATGATATCTTCCAGTTCATGATAGCGTGCCAGGTGCTCGCGGACCCCCTCGGCGATCGTATAATGGCGGTCGCCCAGGGTGTGACGATCCATCAGTCTACTGCCGGACTGTAACGGATCCACTGCCGGGTAGATCCCCTTGCCGGCCTGGGCGCGGGACAGGATTACCGTGGTGTCCAGGTGACTCAGGATAGCGCTCACAGCGGGGTCGGTCATGTCGTCGGCCGGTACATAGACTGCCTGTACCGAGGTGATGGCGCCCTCACGGGTGGAGAGGATGCGGTCCTGCATCTCGGCCAC